>JBBSKP010000003.1:0-80776 GCA_038256175.1 Mycobacteriales bacterium | reverse complement strand
GGTCACCATCATGGTCGATGACCGCCTCGCACGCACCCTGACCCTCGACAGAACGGTAACCTCACAATTGCTCACCAAAAAATCGTCCACGAAGTCCTGAGACACATTTGTTCAACATGTCCTGAGACATCACAGGAGGTCGGGCCCTCCTAAAGGACGCACGGGCGCGTAGCGCTTACCCTGTTCCTATGACTAATCCGAACGATCCGTTCAATCGCCCGACGGATCCATTCGGCCGGCCGATCCCGCCGGATCAGCCCGCGGAGGGGTACTACACCTCGAATCCGTACGAGGCCTACGGGGAGGCGCCGCCGAATGCCACGACCGCCTACCCGACGTACGGTTACGACCCGAACTACGACCCCAACCAGCAGCAACCGCCGCACAACCCGACGCAGGCGTTTCCGACCTACCAGGGCGGCCAGGGCTATCCGGGTGAGGTGCGGCCGCTCGAGCAGATGCCGTCGGGCAAGCCCAAGAAGACGGGCATGTGGATCGCAATCGCAGGCGCGGTTGCCCTCGTCCTGGTCGGCGGCATCGCGATCGCATTGCTGAGCGGCAACTCCGACGATTCGACCAG
The DNA here is from genome assembly GCA_038256175.1 of Mycobacteriales bacterium. GTDB lineage: Bacteria > Actinomycetota > Actinomycetes > Mycobacteriales > Mycobacteriaceae > Antrihabitans. The sequence goes on along the minus strand of JBBSKP010000003.1, from coordinate 80,196 downwards.
CGCAACTGGAACCAGCACCCGTGCGGCTCCTGTAACTCCACCGATCCAGCCAAAATCGGGGACGAAACTGCCGCCGACCACGGGATCGGTGCCGAGCGGTCTGCCAGGAATCATCGAAGGCCTTGGCGCTGCGATGGGCACGATCTCGGCCAACGACGGTTCGACGCTCACGATCGATGGCTTCGACGGCAAGCCTGTGACAGTGCACACCACACCTGAGACGCAGGTCGTGTCGCTTACTGGTTCGAAGGTCTCCGATCTCAAGGTCGGCGATACTGTCGTTGTGCAAGGCGAAGCCGTTGGCGACGGTTCGATCGATGCAAAGGTCATCGTGAGCACGTCGTTGGACCTCGGCGGGTTCGGGCGCTGACAGGCCGCGCAGCGAAAGGCTTCACGACTAGCTAGGGTGTGCAAGCGATGACGCTAATGTGGTTCGGCCTTGCGGCGATCGCCCTCGTGGGTGCGGGCGCGCTTCTTTATATCGATCGCATCCAGCGTCAACGCGTCGGCCGAGTTCGGCAGATTTGGGCAAAGGCGCAGGGCTACACGTACAACGCGCTCGATCCGAACCTTCCCGCGACCTGGCGTCGCGCGGCGTTGGCCAAGCAGGAATACTTGTCGGCGGTCGATATCGTGAGCGGCGTCCGTCGGGGTGAGGAGTTCTTCCTCTTCGATCTCGAAGATGCCGCGACAATTGTGGCGGTTCGGCGTGAAATCGGCTCCGATGTCGACATCGACCTGCGGCTGAAATCGACCCCGCCACCCCGCGATGCGGACCTCGAGTTACTCGGAACGATCGGGCCGCGGATCGTTTTCGCGACCGACCTCGAGATTGCGCGGCGCGTCTGCGATCAGCGGATGGCGGCCTTCACCGCGGCGCTGCCACCGAAGCTCCAATTGTTGTGGAGCGAAGGAATCTGGACGCTCGGGTCGCTGCCTATCGCCACCTCCGGCAGGGACTGGGACGACGCGATCGATGCGGTCGCTCGGCTGTCCGGAATGTTGCACGTACTGCCGCCTGCGCGTGAACCGGACGGGCTGGCCTACGAAGGCCACGATCCAGGGCGCCCGCGGCCACCGCAGGCAGGCGTAGTTCCACCGCTCGGTCCCGATGATGCCCCGAGATCGCAGGTCGGTGGCTCGCCGAGGTTGATGCAACCGCCGCGATACCCGGGACCGGAACGCGCTCGTGCACTCCGGTCACCGGATGCGGGTCGCCCACCGGTCGGCCCACCGCCGTCGTATGGTCCGTCGCAGCCACGACAGCCGCAGCCACAGCCACGCTCCGGCCCGCCGCCGTCGTACAACCCGCCGCCCGACCAGGGCCCGGCACCACGTCCATAACCGGTTAAGGTGACCGCCATGTCGTCGCATTCCGTTCGGCCAGTTGCTCTCATCACCGGCCCCACGTCCGGTCTCGGTGCAGGCTTCGCCGACAAGCTCGCCTCACTCGGCTACGACCTCGTGCTGGTCGCCCGCGACGAGGAACGTCTCACCCAACTTGCCGACGATCTGGACCGGCGCTACGGCGCGCAGTCCGACGTCATGCCCGCCGACCTCGCAACGCAGGCCGGCCGGGATGCGGTCTCGCAACGGCTCGAAAAAGGCGTCCAGTTCCTGGTGAACAACGCAGGTTTCGGCTTGTCCGGCGAGTTCTGGACGATCGATCCGGCGGTGCTGCAGTCGCAGCTCGATGTCAACGTCACCGCGGTCATGCAGCTGACCCGGGCAGCGTTGCCCTCGATGATTGCCGCCGCAAAAGGGCGGATCATCAACGTTGCGAGCGTCGCGGGCCTGGTTTCGGGTCGCGGCTCCACGTATTCGGCCTCGAAGGCCTACGTCGTGTCGTTCACCGAAGGTCTCGCGGGCGGTCTTGCCGGCACCGGCGTGCAGATTCAGGCGTTGTGCCCCGGTTTCGTGCACACCGAGTTCCACGAGCGCGCCGGAATCGAAATGGATATTCCGAAGGTGATGTGGCTCGACGTCGAGCAAGTGGTGTCGACGTCGTTGGCGGACCTGGAGAAGGACAAGATCATCAGCATTCCGGGCGCCCAGTACAAGGTGCTGACGACAGCGAGCCGGCTGGTGCCGAAGAGCCTCGTCCGCGGTGTGAACAACGTGGTCGCAAAGGGCCGCGGAAGGACATAATCGGTCCTCGGTAGGGTTTGCGCTATGACCGATCGGGACGAACTGGCTGCTCTCGTACGCGAACTCGCCGTTGTGCACGGCAAGGTGACGCTCTCGTCCGGCAAGGAAGCCGACTACTACGTCGACCTGCGCCGCGCGACGCTGCATCACAGGGCTGGGCCGCTGATCGGCACGTTGCTGCGAGAGCTTGTCTCGGATTGGGAGTTCGACGCCGTGGGCGGCCTGACGATGGGTGCGGACCCGGTCGCGTTGGCCGTCATGCATGCGGCGGGGCGCCCGATCGACGCGTTCGTGGTGCGCAAGGCAGCCAAGGCGCACGGCATGCAACGTCAGATCGAAGGCCCCGACATCGTCGGCAAACGCGTGCTCGTCGTCGAAGATACGACGACGACAGGTAACTCGCCCCTGACCGCGGTGCGGGCCTTGCGCGACGCAGGTGCAACGGTGGTCGGCGTCGCCACGGTCGTCGACCGCGAAACCGGTGCGGATGCGATCATCGCGGCGGAAGGTGTCGAGTATCGGTCGCTACTCGGCCTCGCGGATCTGGGCCTCTAGCGGCTCCGCCGCCCGTGCGCGCTTTCCCCGACCCTGATGGGGTAAAACGCGCACAGGTGGCGTAGCCGCATCTTCGACTCAAAGGTAGGTGACTGCCCGATGCTGATCGGTCTTGCGGCAGCGGTGCTGGCGTGCGTCGGATACGGCGTCTCGTCGGTGTTGCAGGCATACGGAGCGCGTAGGTCGGCCGCAGCCGCAGAGGAACGTGGCGAGAGCGGTCACGTCACCGCGACCGGTGGCCCTACCCTGCGCTCGACCATCGCTGCAGCGTTGACCGCAGCCTTTATCGTCGGAATCGTGCTCGACATCGTCGGGTTCGCCGGAAGCGCGGTGTCGGCTCGGCTGATCCCGCTGTTCCTGTCGCAGACGATCATCAGCGCGAATCTGGTCGTCACCGCTGTACTGGGCATATTTGTGCTCGGCATTCGACTGCACGGTCGCGACTGGATAGCCATCGGTGTGGTCATCGTGTCTCTGCTGGTGCTTGGGCTCGCGTCGGGCGAGGCCGGCGGGGGCAGCTCGGATCCATTCGTGCACTGGACTGTGTTGACCGGTTCGGTCGTGATCTTGTTCTTGGGGATCGGGCTCATCAGGTGGCTCGGTTCGCGTGCCGCGATTGCCGCCGGATTGATCGCCGGTGTCCTCTTCGGTGCGCTCGCCATCGGCGTGCGGGTGCTCGAAGGAGTCGATCCTCTGGAGATCGGCACTGTGCTGCACGACCCGGCGGCGTGGGCGATCCTGATCGCCGGTGTCGGTGGCTTCTACCTGCACACCGTCGCCTTGCAGCTCGGTTCGGTGAACGGTGCCACTGCGGCATTGGTCGTCGGAGAGACAGTGGTGCCCGGGATCGTCGGTGTGTTGCTGCTCGGCGATACGTCGCATCCGGGACTCGGCTGGATGGTCGCCGTCGGGTTTGTGTGCGCGATCCTCGGCGCAGTCGCGGTTGCCGTGTTCGGTGCCGCTGAGCCGGTGATCGAGCTCGCAGCCGAGCATGCGCGGTGACAGCGGACTTGGCCTGCAGTCTGTGCGGGGCACGAGCGGGCACTATCGAGCTGGACAGCCCTAGCGGCCCGGCAATGGCACGTCGTGCGAGCTTCACCAGCGTCCTGCATCAGCGATTCGACGCGGAGCGCGCGGCTCTGCTCAGGGCAGCCCTCGCGGGCGGTGACAGCGCGGCGATTTACGACGTCGATCCCGAACTCGCGCCGTGGTGGTGTCCGACATGCGTGGCACCCTTCTGCGGGGATCATTGGCAACGGTGGGATGCTTTCGACGACGACGGATGGCACGACTGCATCCGCGGGAACTGCCCGAATGGTCATGAGCGAATGCTCGAGGATTGAGATGGGACTGGACCGCAGACTGCACGAGGCGCTCAGATCGATGAACGAGCCGACGCTCGACGCGGTGGCGCGTGCCACCGGAGTGCGGTATGTACGTGCGGTATTTCTGCCCACCTTTCACCGCGACGCGATGATCGTCATCGAGTCCGCCGAGACTGTCGGCAGGATCGAGTGTGTGGTCGCAGGACCGCGCCCGCATCGCAGCGAGGAGGTCCTTTCGGCGGACGACCTGACTGTCGTGTGGCCTGCCGTGGACGCGGTGACGACGTCAGTCGACATGGAAGACGCCCATTGGGCGCGCGACGGGTTGACGGTGCGGCTGGATATCGACAACGGCGCCGATAGGCAGTCGGTGACTGCCGGTCCGAATGCCGGAAGTGGTCCGACCGGCCTGCTGATAGCCGAGCTGATCGCGCTCGCCAAACGAAACTTTCCGAATGACGAGGTCGAGCAGGCGCTCGGCGATATCGAACGCTATCTGCAGGAGACATGATGCGAGCCGAACACGTCGTCTTCGCTGCGGCGACCGCCGGAACGGTCATCGGTGCGGTGACGGGTCACGAGCGCCTGCAGCAGATCGCGAAGCCGTTGATCGCCCCCTCGCTCGCGGTCCGCGTGCTGCGTGACCGCAAGGGCACCGATCCGGTCGACACCGCGCTGCTCGCAGGCGGATTGGTTGCGGCAACAGTCGGCGACGTATTGCTGATCGACCCGGACGACGACGACCGACTCGTTCGCGGCGCTTCGTCGTTCGCACTGATGCAGGGGAGTTATGCGGCGCTGTTGTTACGCCACCGCGCTCGACCGACGGCTCCGGCAGTTGTCCCTCGTGCGCTCGCGTGGCTCGGAGCGACCGGTTTGCTTCGAGCCAAGGCACCGACGGTGGCGACGCCGTTGGCTGCCTACGGGATCACGCTGGGCACCGCGACGAGTCTCGCATCCGATCCGGACTTGGCTCTCGGATCGAAAACTGTTGCAGGGCTGGTTGTTCCATCGTCAGATCCGCTGAGCGGCCTCGCCCTGGGTGCGTTGCTGTTCACGACGTCCGACGGACTGATCGTGTTGCGAAGGTTGTTCGTTCGCAGTGAGACCGGTCGCCGTGTGGCCGAAGGTGCAATTTTGGCGACCTATGGCGCCGCTCAACTTCTTCTTGTCGAAGGCATGCGCGCGCTCTCCCGACGCTGACGCGCATCGGGCCAGGTAGTGGCTGTGTGCCGCGTCGATTCCGCGCAAACCTGGGATCGGTAGGACGCCGGGGCTTCCTACGGTTCTCATATCGGCTCCACACCGAGAGCCGAACGGATCGACGACGGGCGCCGAGCGCCCCTCACGAATGTGAAGGACGAATCATGAAGAAGAACCTTCGGAATCAGCCGGTACGCGTCTACACCGCCGCTCTCGCAGTATCTGCCGCAGCGGCCGCTCTCCTCGTAACTGGCTGCAGCAGCGACAAATCCGACGACGTGGCCCCGACGTCGGACGCCCCTGCCACGTCCCAGTCCGGGCCCTCGTCGCCTGGCGGAACCTCGGCGGCGTCCGTCGATGGCAAGGCATTCGAAGCCAAGTTCGACACGACGTGCGCCAAGCAGGGCGACACACTGGCGTTGGCACTCGCCGATCTCGACAACGCGACCTACGGGAACCTGGCGGTCAGCGCGACGGTCACCGGCGGCAACAACGTCCAGGCCGTCGGTATTGCCGGCAGCAAGGGTGGATCGAATGGCTTGCCGTACGCCGTCGGTTACGGGCAGGGTGCGCCGGGCGGTTCGGCGAAGGTCGAGGTCGACGGCACGACCTACCACGTCACCGGCGAGGGCGTCAGGGCTCCTGATCTGACCAACCCGACCGCAGCACCGAAGTCGTCGACGTTCGACATCACGTTCGTGTGCTCGACCATCGTCGGCGGCTGAGCGAGGCGCGCGGATTCGCAACCGGCTGTGCCGCAAGCGAATCCGCGCGCTGCGGGTTCACGGGCAGAGAATGATTCGGTCCCTGTTCTGGGGATCCACCCGGACCGTCACTGTCTCCCCGATCGCGAAGCGCGACTTATCGATCGGTGCTACGTCGAGGATGACGCGCCCGCTGTAGGACTCGGATCCCGGCACGGTCAGTCGTAGTTCCAGCTCCGTCAGTTCGGTGTGGTGGTCGGTGCGGCGCAGCGGCCGCGCGTCCTCGATCCGAGCCCACCCCTCCAAGCCGTGCTTGCGCAGCCGTCGTTCGGACCGAGTAGGTCTGTTGGCCACCATCATTCCGATCCCGACGAGCGAGCCGTACAGCCCGATCAAACCGGCGACCTGATACTGCACAGTGCCGGGCGGCGTGTGTTGGACCAGCCAACCCGCCCAGAGCGCAAGAAGGATGACGTACCCGGCAGTGACGCCGAGAACGGTGCGCAGTATCCGTTCGTGGCTCATCGTGCCTTCCACGATAGAACCTCGACAACCAGAAATGCGATGGTGGTCCCGACTGCCCTAGTGTTCGGGTAGCAACCCTGCCCATGGAGTCGAGGATCGGAATGAGTAGTCGAAGGCGATCATTGGTGCTCGCCGCAATAACAGCCGCCGCCGTGGCGGGCTGTTCGTTCGACAGTTCGGGTGGACTCCCGCGCGCGGATTTGATGATGCGCAACGCGGCCGTGGCAAGTAGTGCCGCGAAGAGTGCTCACATCGAATTGCAGGCCACGGGAACCGTTCCTGGCCTTACGTTCTCCCGGCTCGAGGCCGACGTCGTTCGCGGTACGCCAGGAGCGTCGCGGGGCGTTGTGACGCTGCAGGCCACCGGAATGCGCATCGAGTTCATCGAGGCGAACGGCACGCTGTACATCAAGGGCCCCACCGGTGCGTTCGCCCCTGCGCCCGAGCAGGCCGGTGCGTCGGTACCGCGCCCGTCTCGCATGCTCGACCGCGGCCGTGGGATCGGCGGTCTGATGGCGGGACTGCGAAATCCGACCACTGTGGCGAAGGGCGACATGGCCGGAGCCGAGTCTTTCGAAGTGACCGGCGAGGTGCCGCCCGAGGTACTCGCCGGCGTGGTGCCGGGGACGAAGACCGGCGCGGAATTCGCGGTCTGGTTGCGGGTGGCGTGGCCACACGCTCCGGTGAAGACATTGTTGACCTTTCCAGGGGATCCGCCGTCGTCCCTCGATATCAAGGTCACCAACGTGAACAAACCGATCGCGATCACAGCGCCGAACGAGGAATCCCATGGATAGCTCGACCACAGTCGCAATCGAGGTCGACGACTTGGTTGTCGATCGCGGCGGCAAACGGGTGCTCGACTCGCTGAACTTCACTATCGCGGCCGGCTCTGTCACAGGACTGCTCGGTCCCAGCGGGTCCGGCAAGACGACGCTGATTCGCGCGGTGGTCGGCGTGCAGAAGATTCAGTCGGGAGCGGTTCGGGTGCTGGGGCAATCGGCAGGATCGCCGGCGTTGCGGCATCAGGTCGCGTACGTCACGCAGTCGCCATCGGTGTATGGGGACCTCACCATCCGGCAGAACGCGCGGTACTTTGCGGGCATCTACGGTGCGTCCGCAAGCGTTGCAGACGAGGCGGTCCGAGATGTTGGCTTGGGAGACATCGCAACTCAGATGGTGTACACCCTCTCCGGCGGCCAGCAGGCGCGGGTGTCACTCGCGTGTGCGTTGGTTGCGCATCCAGCGGTGCTGGTGTTGGACGAGCCGACAGTCGGTCTGGACCCGGTGTTGCGCCGCGACCTGTGGGAGCAGTTCCATGCCTTGGCGGACAAGGGAACTACGTTGCTGGTGTCGAGTCACGTCATGGACGAGGCGGACCGCTGCGACCGGTTGTTGCTGCTCCGCGAGGGCAAACTCCTCGCCGACGAGTCGCCCGATGCCTTGCGTCGCGATACGGGGGTCGACAACCTCGAAGAGGCCTTCCTGCAATTGATCTTGCACCATCCCGACAACGTCAGCCCGGCGAAAAACTAAGGCGCGCATATCATGTCGATCAAGATCACGTACCTGACCGTCGTTCGGGTACTCACTCAGATACTGCACGACCGGCGCACGCTGGTGATCCTGCTCGTGGTTCCGTGTGTGCTCCTGACGTTGCTGCGGTTCATCTTCGACGGACGCTCGGACATCTTCGATCAGATCGGGTTGATGCTTCTGGGCATCTTCCCCTTCACCTCGATGTTCCTGGTGACGAGCGTCGCGATGCTTCGTGAACGGGTCAGCGGAACGCTGGAACGGTTGCTCAGTACGCCGGCCAACAAACTGGACTTGTTGTTCGGCTACGGCATCGCGTTCGCCCTCATCGCGATCGTGCAGGCCGGCGTCGCCTCGGCGGTGACGTACCTTCTGCTCGGCCTGGAATCGCAAGGCAGCATCACAACGGTGCTGATGATCGCTGCGGCAACGGCAATCCTCGGGTCGTCCACCGGCCTGTTGACGAGCGCGTTCGCGAAGACCGAATTTCAGGCGTTGCAGTTCATGCCGGCCGTCGTCGTTCCCCAGATCCTGCTCTGCGGGCTCATTTGGCCGCGTGAGGAAATGTCGACAGCACTGCAAGCGATCAGCAACGTGCTTCCGCTGCGCTACTCGGCGGGCGCGTTGCGTGAGGTCGAAACGTATCCGCTACCGACCGGCACGATGTGGCGGGACCTGCTGGTAGTTGCGGCCTTCGCCGTTGTCCTGCTTGCTGCCGCAGCGGCTACCTTGCGGCGGCGTAGCGCATGAACTAGGTAGGCGCCGGAACTACGTAGGCGCATCAGGTAGTGCTACTCAGTTCGCGACGATATCTTTGCACGAAGATTGGGGTATGACGCAGATGTACCAGTACCCGTCCGCATATCCGATCCGGAGTACCGACTTCGGCCTGCCGCAGCGCAAGCAGATCTCGGCGGCGGATGTCGCTATCTCGGTCGTGCTGTTCATGTTTGCCTGCGGTGTCGGGCTCATAGCCGCGTACTGCACCCTGTTCTTCGCATTCGCCAGCGACAGCTGCGGATACCAGAACTGCAATGACAGCTATCTGACTGCCGCGTTCGCCGTGAGCTGGGGTGGGACAGCGTTTGCCCTTGTCAGCTTGCTCGTCATGATCGTTGTAGCCGCGATCCGGCGGACCATGATGTGGATCTGGCCGACGCTGGCTCTCGTGGTGATCTTCGGCTCGTTCTGCCTCGGCATCGCCTGTGCTGCGCAGGTAGCCGGGTGACATCGCAGACGCGGTGACCAGGGCGGCGGCGGCACGGAATAACCTGACGGGATGAGTAAGCCGACGGTTTTCATCAGCGGCGCCGCAGCCGGAATCGGACGTGCCACTGCGCTTCGGTTTGCCCGCGAGGGTTATCGGGTCGGCGCGTACGACATCGATGAGCCGGGGCTGAACCTGCTGCACCACGAGATAACTCAAGCCGGCGGGGACGTGGTGGTCGGTCGGCTCGATGTCACCGATCCCGATCAGTGGGGCAAGAATCTTGCCGAATTCTGTTCCGCAGGAGACCGACTCGACATTCTGATCAACAACGCGGGTGTGCTCGCCTCGGGAAAGTTCGCGGAGATGGACACCGCGACCCATCGGCGGATGATCGACATCAACGTCAACGGCGTCGTCTACGGCAGCCGGGCAGCGTTCGGGTATCTACGAGATACGCCTGGGTCGCAGGTCGTCAATCTGTGTTCGGCGTCAGCGATATACGGTCAACCCGAACTTGCGACCTATGGTGCGACCAAGGCGGCTATCAAGGGTCTCACCGAAGCGCTCGACCTGGAATGGCGCCGCGACGATATTCGGGTGATTGCGGTGTGGCCCTTGTTCGTTGCGACGGCGATGGTCGAGGGGATGGATACCGGTTCCACGCGCTCGCTCGGGGTTCGGCTCACGGCCGACGATGTCGCGAACGGTATCTGGGAGGCGACAACGTATCGCGGCCGACTGCCGAAGGTGCACTACAGAATCGGTTTCCAGGCGAAGCTGCTCAGCGCCACCGCGAAGGTGTCGCCTGCGTGGGCTGTTCGCACCGCCAACCGGCTCATCACGAGAAGTTGACCGTGGACGCAGAACATCCCGGACCGACCGAATGGGGCGAGAACCCGAACGGCGTCGGACCGTGGGCCAGCGAGCACGACGAGCCGAAACCGGTCGACCCCAAGTTCGACGAGGCCCTGCTCGACGAGGGCGACCGGCGCAATGTCGTCGACGCGTACCGGTATTGGACTCGGGAAGCGATCGTCGCCGATATCGATGCGCGTCGACACCCGTTCCATGTGGCGATCGAGAACTTCGGGCACGACGCGAACATCGGCACGGTTGTGCGGACCGCCAACGCTTTTGCCGCAGCTGCGGTGCACATCGTCGGTCGCCGGCGGTGGAATCGGCGCGGGGCAATGGTGACCGACCGATACCAACACATCGTGCACCACAGCGACATCGACGCACTACTCGAATATGCGCACGACGCCGGCCTTGCGGTTGTGGCCGTGGACAATACGCCCGGCTCCGTTCCGCTCGAGACGGCGACACTGCCGCGCAACTGCCTGCTCTTGTTCGGCCAAGAGGGCCCGGGAGTGACCGACGACGCGAAACGTGGCGCCGAAATGACCGTATCCATAGCGCAATTCGGGTCTACTCGAAGCATCAATGCCGGAGTCGCAGCCGGTATCGCGATGCACGCCTGGGTCCGCGAGCACGCAGACCTGGGGGAAGCTTGGTAGCTCGACGGCGCGGGGGTGGCAAGATCGACTTCATGTACGGCGCCACCACCCCGCAACAGTGGTCAGACCGCGCCGACCAGGCCGAGGCAGCCATCGTCGCCAGGCACCTGCGACGGTTATGGGCGCTGCCTGGAACGGGGTTGGGCGTCGTCGCGTGGCCGCCGGTCGTCCAGGAACGATTGTTCGGCAGATGGCACTACTGGTGGCAAGCCCATTTCATCGACTGTGCGGTTGATGCGGCGCAGCGATCGCCGACTGCGGCGCGCAAACGTCGCATTGCGTCGATTGCCCGCGGCCATAGACTCCGCAATCTCACCGGTTGGACTAACAACTACTACGACGACATGGCCTGGCTCGGGATCGCACTCGAGCGTGCGGAACGCCTACAGCTCGTCGAGCATCGCAGCGCGATCGCCGCATTGGAGAAGGAACTCTACGACTCGTGGGCGCCGGAAATCGGCGGCGGAATTCCATGGTGCAAGGGGTCGGATTTCTACAACGCTCCGGCGAACGGACCTGCGGGAATCATGTTGCTGCGGACCGGAAAGATATGGCGTGCCAGGGAAATCGGCGACTGGATCGATGCGAATCTGCGTGACCCGGACAGTGATCTGATCTTCGACGGCACCCGGCTGGGTGGCGAGCGGACGGGCGTCGAGCGGGCGATCTACTCCTACTGTCAGGGTGTGGTGCTCGGCCTGGAGACCGAACTCGCCGTTCATTTCGGCGATCCTCGTCACCACGAGCGTGTACAGCGGCTCGTTGCGGCCGTCGACGAGCGGCTCACTCACAACGGGGTGATCGTCGGCGGAGGTGGTGGCGACGGTGGTCTGTTCAACGGGATCCTCGCCCGGTACCTCGCTGTTGTGGCGGTCGATCTTCCCGACCGCAGTGCTGCCGACGAGCAAGCTCGCCTGACCGCGGGCCGCATCGTTGTCGCCTCGGCCGAGGCGGCGTGGTCGAATTCCATTACAGTGCAACATCTTCCGCTGTTCAGTAGAGACTGGTCGATCGGTGCCGAGATGCCACGATTCGGCACCTCGATCGCCACCTTCTCGGGTGGGACCGTCCACTCGTCCGACATCGCTGAGCGGGACTTCTCCGTCCAGCTCGGCGGTTGGATGCTGACGGAAGCCGCCGCGCTCCTCGTGCGCGAGTCTTAGCCGCCCAGGGGTAAGAAACGCTCACAGTTCGGCGAGCTTCCGCTCCAGCACCGTCCGCTCGCGTTCGTTGCCGCACAGCCGTATGGCGAGCTCCAGTTCGCGGCGCGCCTCGTCGGTTCGGCCGAGTCGGGTGAACAGCTCGCCGCGAACGCTCGGCAGTAAAGGCGAACTCGACAGCGTCTCGTCGGCCACCAGTTGATCGACAATCGGCAGGGCCGCAGCCGGTCCCTTGGCCATGGACACCGCCACCGCACGGTTGAGGTCGACCACCGGCGATGGCGCTAGCTGGCCGAGCGCCTCGTAGATGAGCACGATGCGTTCCCAGTTCGTGTCATCGACCGACCCAGCGACGGCATGGCATTCGGCGATCGCCGCCTGCAAGCCGTAGGCACCCAGACCCCGGCCGACCCGCTCCGCGTGAGCGAGTGCAGCTCGGCCGCGGCGGATCGCCGCACGGTCCCAACGCCGGCGGTCCTGCTTTTCCAGCAGCACCGGCTCTCCGTCCGGCCCCGTGCGCGCGGGAAAGCGTGCCGCGGTCAGCTCGAGCAGGGCCAGCAGGCTGTGCGCCTCGGGTTCGCCCGGCAACAGTCGGGTCAGTATTCGCGCGACGCGCAGTGCTTCGCCCGCGAGGTCGAAGCGGATGAGATTGCCACCGGAGCTGGCTGTGGACCCTTCGGTGAAGATCACGTAGACAGCGCTGAGCACAGAGCCAAGTCGTGCGGTCCGCTCCTCGGGCGGCGGCACCTCGAACGGCACCCGTGCTGCCCCGAGAGTCTTCTTCGCTCGAGTGATCCTGGCCTGCACGGTCGCCGTCGGGACGAGGAAGGCCTTGGCGATTTCATCGCTGGTCAGACCGCCGACCACCCGCAAGGTCAGTGCCACTCGCGCCTCCCGCGACAGCACCGGGTGGCAGGAGATGAACATCAATGCGAGCACGTCGTCGTCGATCTGGTGCGGATCTGTTGGTTCGATCCCTGCGACGACACCACCCTCGCCCAGGTTGTGGGCGAGGGTGGCGTACCTCTCGTCGAGGGCAGAACGCCGGCGGAAAGCATCGATCGCGCGACGTCTGCCGACGGTGAGCAACCAACCCGCCGGGTTGCGCGGTGCACCGTCTCGTGGCCAGGACACGAGCGCCTCGGCTAGCGCCTCCTGGGCTAGGTCCTCGGCCATCGCGAAGTCCCCGGTGTACCGCGCTAGTGCGCCGACAATCCGTGCGGACTCGATCCGCCAGACTGCGGCGACAGCGTCACGCCCGGTGAGGTCGGTCATTGGCAGTCGCGCCGCTCAGAGCTGACCGGTGGACTCGCGCCACGCCCGCTCTTTCTGGATCCACACATTGTCCTGCGGGAATTCGTCGATCGTGGCGACCCGGCGGATCTCCGCCTTCGAACCGACGCCCTGCAGTGGAGCGCGCTTGGCCCACTCCACGGCTTCTTCCTTGGAGGCGACGTTGAGCAGCCAGAAGCCGCCGAACAGTTCCTTCGTCTCGCCGTAAGGGCCGTCGGTCACCACAGGTGTCTCCGAGGAGTAGTCGACCACGACGCCCTGGGTGGGGTCGGCGTCCAGGCCTTCGGCCGCGAGCAGCACGCCGGCCCGGATCAACTCGTCGTTGAACTTGCCCATCGTCTCCATGATCTCGTTGAAGTCGACGTCCTTGTATGCCTCGAAGGTTTCGTCGGTGGCGCGCATGATCAGCATGTATTTCATGGTTCTTCTCCCTGTGTCGTCGGGTCCGTCTCGACCCTCTCATCCATAGGTCGAACGGGGAACCGCATAGATCGACACAACTGTGCGCGAATTTCACCGCTCTGGGGGTGGGTCTCGCGCACGGGGGTTAGGCGCGCTCGACCTCTTCGACAGCAACCAGCTCGGGCTCTTTGGCCATCTCCTGGTAGTAGTGGCGCAGACCGAGAGCGGTGCCGATGACGAGAGCGGCGATCATGACGATCAGCACCGCAGGCATCAGCCACGGCACCTTTTCTATGTGGGTGCCCGCATAGAAGCCGATCAGCAGCAATACCGGCGCCCACACGATGGCGCCGAGTGTGCTCGCGATCGTGTACTTGCGGTGGTCCATCTTCGCGGCACCGGCAACCAGAGGGCAGAGTGTCCGGACCCACGGAATCCAACGCGAGACGAAGACCGCGAGAAAGCCGTGCCGTTCCAGCATCACATTCACCCGATGGAGGTTGCGGGTATTGATGTACTTGCCGTCGCGGCGCGCAGCAATGCTCGATCCGGTGCGATGCCCAATCACATAGCCGACCTGATTTCCGGCGACGGCGGCAACGACCGCACCGGCGGAGAGAGCCCAAGCCTGGGTCCCGTCCGAGGAATGGGTTGCGAGCACGATCCCGGCGGTGATAAGCATCGAATCGCCCGGCAGAAAGAGACCGACGATCAGCGCGCATTCGAGAAAGACGAATGTGATGACGACGATCCAGACCACGGCCGGACCGGCCGTTTCGAGCGGTCCGAATCCGCCGAACGCGGTGTTCATCGTCTCAGGCGGACGGGTCGTGCGGCACGGTAACCGGTGTGGCCTGCGGATCGGTCTTCCGCGACGCGAGCACGCGTTGGGCCACGTGGACGATCGCCGGTAGCACCGACACGAACACAATGAGCAAGAAGATCGCTTCGACATTGTCACGGATGAACGCCACGTTGCCGAGGAAGTATCCGAGGATCGTGACGCCGCCGCCCCAGAGCACGCCACCGACGATGTCGAAGGCAAGGAACTTGCTGTATGTCATCTTCGAAGCACCGGCCAGCACCGGCGTGAAGGTGCGCACGATCGGGACGAATCGGGCCAGGATGATGGTCTTCGGCCCGTACTTCTCGAAGAACGCGTGCGACTCGGTGATGTAGTGCTTCTTGAAGAACCTCGAGTCTTCCTTCTGGAACAACGCGGGACCGAGCTTGCGGCCGATCCAATATGCGCATTGATCACCGGCGATGGCCGTCAAAGTCACTGCAGGCACGAGAACCCAGATCGAGACGGGCGGCATCGGTTGCGCCGCGAGCAGGCCACCGGTGAACAGCAGCGAATCGCCCGGGAGCAGCGGAAACAGCAAACCGGTCTCGATGAAGACGATCACGAGGATTGCCGGTAGGACGGCGTCGGCGAACTTATCCGTCAACAAATACATCGGGTCGAGCCATTGCGGCATCAATGCCAAGTTCGTAGTTACGGATTCCGACGCTGCCTGCACAATCACGCAGCCCACAGTACCGGCGCGCACGGGCTCGGGACTAATACAGCAGAACGTGAGGTCGATACCACACGACGCCTGGTCTCCCTTAGGGTGAGTGCAGCAGAATTAATGCCGTCCTCGTACCTGGGGATGTGCCCGTAACTCATATGGAGGTCTGTTCAGTGCCCATCGCCACTCCCGAGGTGTACGCCGAGATGCTTGGTCGGGCCAAGGAGCACGCCTTTGCGTTCCCGGCGATCAACTGCACGTCTTCGGAATCGATCAACGCCGCCATCAAGGGCTTCGCGGACGCGGGTAGCGATGGGATCATCCAGTTCTCCACCGGTGGCGCCGAGTTCGGTTCGGGCCTCGGCATCAAGGACATGGTGGTCGGCGCGACCGCACTTGCCGAGTTCGCCCACGTCATCGCCGCCAAGTACGACGTCACCATTGCGTTGCACACCGACCACTGTCCGAAAGACAAGCTCGACGGATTCGTCCGTCCGCTGCTCGCGCTCTCGCAGGAACGCGTGAACGCGGGTAAGAACCCGCTGTTCCAGTCGCACATGTGGGACGGCTCGGCAATCCCGATCGACGAGAACCTCGAGATCGCGAAGGAGCTGCTCAAGGCTGCTGCCGCTGCTCGGATCATCCTCGAAGTCGAGATCGGCGTCGTCGGCGGCGAAGAGGACGGCGTCGAAGCCGAAATCAACGACAAGCTGTACACCTCGTCCGAGGACTTCGAGAAGACAATCGACGCGCTCGGATCCGGTGAAAACGGCAAATACCTGCTCGCGGCCACTTTCGGAAACGTGCACGGCGTCTACAAGCCGGGCAACGTTGTCCTCAAGCCAGAGGTGCTCGCCGAGGGGCAGCGCGTCGCAACGGCGAAGCTCGGACTCACCGACGGCTCGCAGCCGTTCGACTTCGTCTTCCACGGCGGTTCGGGCTCGTTGAAGTCGGAGATCGACGATTCGCTCAAGTACGGCGTTGTGAAGATGAATGTCGACACCGACACGCAGTACGCGTTCACTCGCCCGATCGTCGGCCACTTCTTCACCAACTACGACGGCGTCCTGAAGGTCGACGGCGAGGTCGGAAACAAGAAGGTCTACGACCCGCGCAGCTACCTGAAGAAGGCCGAAGCCGGAATGACCGCCCGCGTCATCGAGGCGTGCAACGACCTGCGGTCGGCCGGTCGCTCGGTCAGCGCCGGCTAGGCTCGGTCGAGCAAGGCTGCGGCAGATGAGCGGACCGCAGTTGGATCTGCGCGTGCTTGGGCCCGTGCAGATGACCGTCGGCGGTCAGCCGGTTCCGACGGGCGGGCCGAAGCCACGCGCGGTCCTGGCGATGCTTGTCGTGAATCGTCGTCGTGTCGTCCCATCTGAAGCATTGGCGGATGCCGTCTGGAACGACGATCCGCCGGATGCGTACGCAGCGAGCCTGCAGGTGTTCGTATCGAATCTGCGTAAGTCGCTGCGCGCAGCCGGGATCGACGCCGCAGCCAAGCTGCGGACGGTCGCGCCGGGGTACCTGCTCGATGTCGCCGACAACGAGTGCGACATCGGGCGTTTCGATGTTGCCCGGGCGAAAGGTGCACAGGCTGCAGACGCGGGCGACTCAGGCGGCGCCGCAGCCTGTTTCCGGGCGGCGCTCGACGAGTGGAGTGGCACCGCGATGTCGGATCTTCGGGGTCTCCAGTTCGCAGACGACTTCGCCGCCGCAATGCAGGAGGAGCGTCTGCAGACGATCTCCGCACGAATCGACACCGACCTCGTTGGCGGCCGGGCCGCGGCGGTCGTGGGGGAGCTGCGGAAACTGACCACAGAGAACCCCCTTCGCGAACCGCTGTGGGGCCAATTGATCAGTGCGCTATACCTTTCCGGTCGACAGGCCGATGCACTCGACGCATGCCGCCGGGTGCGATCGATCCTGTCCGACGAGTTGGGGATCGATCCCAGCCCCGCGCTCGTCCAGCTCGAACAACGCGTGCTGCGCCAGGAATCGCTCGTGCTGGGACCGCAGCCGAGGGTGGCGCGCCTCGCGAAGGCCATGAGCGAAACCGTCGCCGAGGTACCGCTCGCGGTCCGCAGCGGGCGCCTACGGTTTGCCGACGGACGGATCGTCGAGGTACCACCGAGCGGTCTACAGATCGGCAGAATGACCGACAATGATCTGGAACTCGACGACCCGAAAGTCAGTCGCTATCACGCTCGAATCCAGTCGAACCGATTCGGCCTGGTTATCAGCGATTTACGTTCCGCCAATGGGGTTTTCGTTGACAACGAGCAGATCGAGGACAGCGCCGTCCTCTCGGATGGGCAGGTCATCCGGATCGGCTCAGCCAGCTTCGTATTCGAGCAGAATCAGCGCTGACCCAGCTCGAGCGGGCTATCAGTGCCGAAATTAGCTCCGAAAATTAGCACTGAAGGCCCGCTCGACGCCGAAACCTCGAATCAGATCGGTCTATTCGACGGCACGTTCACGAAACTCGGCGCGTTCGGATCGAGCACCAGGTGCTGCGGCTTCAATTGCGCTTCCAACAACAGCGCGGGGATCATCATGCCCTTCGGGAAGTTGGCGGCGTAAATATCCACGCGTAGCCGATGTCCGGGCTGCAGCACTGCGTCGGTCGCGACCAATCCCACATCGAGCGTTGTGGGTTGGCCCGGCACTACCGCTTGGCGATCGGCCAATGTGAGCGTCGGGAACGGGGCGGTGTAATCGCCGTTGGCCGACTTCGTGCTCTTGCTGTCGTCGTTCTTCCGCAGCGATGCCGTCAATTGGCCGGAGGTCAGTATCGTGGAGTTGCCATCGGGTGCAACATCATTGAGCGTTGCCGACCAGTAGCCGTCGGTCGTGTCCAGCACCGTATTGAGGTGCACGTTGACCGGGCCGGAGATCAAGGTCGGTTCGGCGACGGGTCTACCGGTGAACGTCAACGCCGCGACTTCCGCTACGCGGGAATCCTTTCCGCACCCGTCGACGATCCCGAGCAGCCCTGCGGTTCCTTGAGCTCCATCTCGCGAACACATTGTCGATAGACCAGGGGCGACCGCGAGCGTCGATGCTGTGGTCGGCGGTGAGGAGCTCAGCGAACCGTCGTATGCGACGATTCCGGTGGTGCCACTCGGATCGGCCGAGAAGTATTGGCGGGCGTAAGTCATTCCGGCACGAGGGAATTGGTCTGAGCCAACCCAGCTGCCGCCTTGTTGGAACAGCATCGCGGGACTGTAGCGGTCGATGCCGTTGTCGATTCCCTTGAGCCACTTGTCGAACCACGCACGCTGCAAGACATCCATGCGTGGCGGCGCACCGGCAACACCCATCCCGGAGCTCATCGTGGTGGTACCAATCGCCCATCACGAGCTTCTTCTTGTCCGTGGGAAGTGGAATTTCGTTGACGATGGTCGGTCCCGAGTTCGCGAAGATGTCGTGCCAGCCTCCGGCAACGAATGTCGGTGCTTCGATTCGATCGGGATGGCCGGTGATGCCGGTTCGGAACGGCCCGTTCGGATCCAGCAGCTGAGCCATGTCAGGCGGGATCGCGTCGACCGACGGCACGACTAACGCGCGCAACAAGGTGTCGATGAAGGTAACGGGACTCGCGACGCGATCTGCGAGCCATTTCCAGTCGAACTTGCCGTTCGCGATGGAGGCCAGGTCGGGCAACCATTTGGCTGAGTTGACCGCGATGAGCCAGAAGGGCACGAATCCGACGTCGAATCCGCCGCCTGTTGCCACCGTGTCGCGCAGCAAGTCGCTTCCGGGACGGTTGCGAAGACCGCCTTCACCGAGGCGGGTCGTTGCTCGGCGCCTTGTAGCGCGCTGATGCCTCCGTTCGAGACTCCGGTCAGCCCGACGTTTCCGTCGGACCACGGTTGGTGCGCTGCCCACTCGGCGATCTCGGCAGTGTCGCGCTTCTCGCGCTCGCCGAACACCTGCCAGGTGCCTTGCGAGAACCCGGTGCCGCGCACATCGGCAACGATTTGCGTGTATCCGCTCCGAATCAGATTGCGGTCCACCGCAAGTGTGCGTCCAGCGCCGCCCGACAGGACCTTGATCTGGTCACCCAGCGCCGATAGTGGTGTGCCCGACAGATTGAAGAGGTCGAACCGATTGAACAAGGTGACGAGCGTGTCGTAGAGGTACGGGATCGACACCGCTGATTCCAGCAGCATGTATAGGAGCTTCGTGTACGGCGTTATGTTGACGATCGTCGGCAACGGGGCTTCGACGGTTCGGCCCGCCGCGTCCATCGGCCGGTACACATTGGCCTTGATCACGTTGCCGTCGCTCATCGTGATCGGCACATCCCAGTCGACGTGCACGCCCGGATACAGCGGTGGCGCGTCTGCAGTCGCTGTCCACGCGGCCGCCAGTGCGTCGTCGTTCGGTGTCGCATGCGCGACCGGCACCGCCATGCTCGGCACCGTCATCGCCGCTGTCACGGCGATCGCCCCCGCCAACCATCGTGCTGAATGCATCGTCACTACCCCGACCACCCCTTCGGTCCGACATTGAACGCCCGGTAGAAAACCGTGACGTACCCTACTATTGTGGGGAACTGTAACGTTTCTCACTACCGATCGCAATGTTCCGCCCGATTGCGGCCCCTCCAGGCTGCGACAATGGTGGGATGAGCGTTGGGAAGGACGAGACGCGACTCGTCTCGGGATCGGCGGGAGCGCAAGAACCCCTTCCTCGGGGCCCGCACAGGCTGACGCGTGAAGAAGTGCAGGCGTCGCAACGTGGGCGGTTGTGTCTGGCTGCCCTCGACGCCGTGGCGGAATTGGGGTACGGGCCGACGACGGTTGCCGACATCGTTTCCCGCGCAAGGGTTTCCCGCCGCAGCTTCTACGAGCTGTTCGACGCAAAAGAGGATTGCTTCGTCGCTGCCTTCGAGGGGGCTGTCGAGATCGTCGAAACGCAGTTGGACGCCGCCATCGCCGCTGCCCACCCCACGAACTATCGCGACTTGGTGCGAGTCTCGCTCGAGGCGTACCTGGCAGTACTCGCCGTGGAGCCTGCCGCGGCTCGCGCTTTACACATCGAGACCCTGGCAGCGGGCCCAGCGCTGGTAAGCCATCGCGAGCGAATGCTTCAGGTGTTCGCACGCCGCATGCGCAGTGCCCACCGACTAGGCGTGAAGCAGGGTGACCTGCACACAACCCCCGACGACAGAATCTTCGCGCTCCTGATCGGCGGAATCGACGATCAAGTCCGCTATTGCCTGCAGCACGATGGGCCGCAGGCGCTCCCGTCGCTTGCACCCGTGCTCAATCAGGCCGCTCAGGCACTGTTCGCGACCAGCGCCTGAGCGCATGAATGTGACATCGCGTCAATCTGACTGCCACGGTGTGACATTGATGCAATGTCAGGTCGGCGGGTCGCACACCTTCCAGCCCTGATCGGTGTTTTCGAGATTGAAGGTTCGCGCCGACTTGGTCGCCGGATCGGCGTTCGTATACGCGGTTACCTGCGCTATCGCAGTGTTGTCGGTGACCTGGATGGCGTCGATGCTCTGGATGACGGGAATGTTGTTCTGTTCGACCGATGCTTTGTAGATGTCGGCGAACTGGTTGTCGGGGATATTGCGGTAGTAGTCGGAGAGCGGGCCGCACGATGTGGTGCGCAGCTTCTGGATATCGCCGGCGGTGAGGGCTTTTGCGAATTCGTTGATCGTGCTGCGTATCTGGTCGTCAGCCGTGGGGCCGGTGTCCTTCGCTTTCGACACCAGGACAATCGCGACGGCAACCGCTGCGACCGCGACGAGTAGCGCAGCCAACCATTTGCCGCGCTTCTTCTTGACCACCGGCGGGGGCTCGGTGGGGAGCACACGCTGTGGCTTGGCGACCGGCGGTGGTGGCGGCTTCGGCGCTACGGCCTCGACCGGCGGCGGGACGTACTCTGGCTCGGGCTCCGGCTCGAATTGCTCGACGACCGAAATCGCCTCGGTTGCAGGCTGTTCAGGAGCTGGAGGCGGCGGAGTTTCCTGCGCGGCGGGTTCCGCGGGGGGCTCGATGCGTCGAGGTGCGGGCGCCCGAGGCGGGGGCGGAACCGGGAGCGGCGCGGGCCGGGCGGGTACAGGGCGGACGGTCATCTGCTTCGGCGCCACCGGGATAGCCTCGGTGGGGGCATCGCTTTGCGCCACCGATGGTGGCTGACCCGCCGGCGAAGGTGGTGCGGCAGCAGGAGCAGCGTCGTTACTCGGCTGCTCTGGCGTTTTGTCGTCGTTGCGGTCGGGCACGTACTACCCCTTGCACTTGCTGAGCTGATGTCCTGGCGAATGTGGAACTAGCAGGCAGCCTATCTACCAATTGGGGCGGCGGGCACAATGGACGCCATGACTTCCTTCGGTGATTTGCTCGGACCTCAGCCGACTCTGCTGCCTGGCGACGACGACGCCGAGTCCGCCCTGCTGAATCACGAAGACGCGGCAACGGTGGCGGCAGCACATCCCACGGCCTCGATTGCCTGGGCATACCTCGCTGAGCAGGCGTTGAACGACGGGGCAACGATCACGGCCTACGCATACGCGCGCACCGGCTATCACCGTGGCCTCGACCAGCTGCGACGCAACGGCTGGAAGGGTTTCGGACCGGTGCCGTACAGCCATGAGCCCAACCGCGGGTTCCTGCGCTGCGTCGCCGTGCTCGCCCGCGCCGCCAAGGCGATCGGCGAAACGGACGAATACGCCCGGTGCCTGGACCTGCTGGAGGACTGCGATCCTCGCGCGGCCGAAGAACTTGGCGTCGACTAGACGATTCACCCCGGGTACCGCTCGCGGAAAGAAGCGGGTCCGGGATTCTCTGGTGAGGCTGCGTGCCTCTGCCGTACCGATCCTGCAGTGTGCGCTCGCCGCCGCGGGAGCGTGGTGGGTTGCCACCGACGTCATCGGGCACCAGCGACCGTTCTTCGCGCCGATCGCCGCCGTGGTGTCGCTGGGCGTTTCGCTCGGTGCGCGGTTGCGTCGTTCGGTCGAATTGGTCGTCGGAGTCACCGTCGGCATCGCGATCGGCGACTTGCTGATCTCCGGCATCGGGACCGGCGTCTGGCAGATCGCGTTGGTCGTCGCCCTTGCGATGTCCATCGCGGTGCTTGTCGACGGCGGACCGATCATTTCCATGCAAGCCGCAGGATCGGCGGTACTTGTCGCGACACTTGTCCAGCCGGGCACGCACGCCGGGTTCGACCGGGCAATCGATGCGCTAGCGGGCGGCCTTGTCGGCATCCTGGTGGTCGCGGTGGTGCCCACTCATCCGGTGCATCGTGCGCGTCAGGAGGCAGCCGACATCGTCGGCATTGCCGGCGAAGTGTTGCGCATGTGCGCAGACGGACTTGTCGAGCAAGACACCAAACCGATTGTCGACGGACTGAAGAAGGCCCGGTCACTGCAACCGAAGATCGATCAGTTGCGCACGAGCCTCGCGGGCGGACGGGAGATCAGTCGAATCTCACCGCTGTACTGGAACACTCGGAGCAGGCTGGAACGGCTGGCCCGTACCGCCGATCCGATCGACAATGCGATCCGAAACATTCGCGTGCTCGTGCGGCGATCGTTGTCGCTGGTTCGCGACGACGAGATCCTCGATCCGAGACTGGTCGACGAAGTGGAAAAGCTATCGCAGGCTGTCGATGTCGTGCGGCAAATGATCCTGTCGGACCCAGGGGAGCAGCCGGATCAGGCCGAGGCCGCGCGGGTGCTGCGGTCGGTCGCTTTCGGTGCGAGGTTCGAATTGGTAGAGGGTGCGGGCCTGTCGGCGAATGTTGTTCTCGGTCAGCTTCGCTCGACCATCGTCGACCTGCTGCAGGTCACCGGAGTCGAACGAATCTCGGCGCTCGCGATGCTTCCGCCGACCGTGCCGCATCCGTACGTCGAACCGGAGAATTGACCTACCGCGTAAATCGTTCGACGCCATGTCCGGGCCGCCACAGATCCACGTAGAGATGATCGTCTGAGACCGTGGTGAGCACCGCCTCGTCGATATCGAGCGCGACGATATGTGCCTCGCCGGGGTGCTCAGGGTAGGTGTTCAACATCGTTTCCTTCTCATCGCCGAAGAGTTCGCGCGCGTGGCCTGACACCTTGGCATCGCCGCCCTCCATCGAGTGATGTCCGGGGTTGCTGTGTATCGCGAACCGCGGATCATGCTGCAGATCACGTACTTTCACGGCCCCGATCATCGATCCGAGGATGAGTTGGCCGTGGAAGATCTCCAATTCGGTTCCGCTGACACGAGGTGAGCCGTCCTTGCGCAGGGTCGCCAGGATGTGATGTTTGTGCGCTGTGAATCGCGCTGCAATTGCCGCTGCGAGTTCGGGTGCTTCATCGGAGAACTGTTGCCAACTTGCCATGTCCATATTGTGCTGTCTCCGACCGACACTGCACACCCCGTCTACTCACCTCGCACCCCGACTCGCCGTGCGACACGCCGCGCTTACATCGAGAAAGGGTGTGAGGTGACTGCCTCAGCTGATACGCAACGGCAAGCTGCGGTGCCGACGTACGAAAATGCTTGGCACCCAGGATGGTTCGCCAGCGAGGGTGATGGTCGTACTCCGCTGCAGGAGAAGGGTGATCGCAGCGTGTGCCTCCATCCGCGCGAGTGCCGAGCCGACGCAGAAGTGAAGGCCTTTGCCGAACGCGAGATGGGATCGGATGCTCGGGCGGTCGAGGACGATCTCGTTTGGACGATCGAAGCGCGCTGGGTCGCGGTTCGCGGAACCCCACATCAATAGGGCGTGGCTGCCGGCGGGCAGCGTCACCCCGCCGAGTTCGGTATCGGCCATGACATGTCGATAGTGGCCTCGGAACGGGGATTCCAGCCGAAGCGCCTCGTCGAGGAACGCGTCGACCATCTTCGGGTCGTGGCGGAGCCGGTCTTGGATCTCCGGGTGTGTCGCGAGTAGGCGGGCCGCGTTCGCGATCAGGCCCGCCGTCGATTCCCCGCCGGCGCCGACGAGCTGTATGAGGATCAGGACAGCGACGTCATCGGTGAGATCGCCTGAGATGCACGCGGTGGCGAGAACACCCATGAAGTCGTCTTTCGGCTCCTCTTTGGCACGCATGAACTGGGTGTGGAGGTAGCCGGCGAGTTCCATCGACGATGCAACTAGCTGGCCGAATCGTTGCGCGGCAACAACTCCGCCGAGCATTTCGGTGCTGTCGTATGCCCAGCAAAGAAGGTGCGGAACGTCCTCCGGGGGGAGTCCGACGAGCTCGGCGATCAAGGCGAGCGGCAACTTGTCGGCCATGTCCGCCGCGTAGTCGATCCGGTTTCCCTGCAGGCCGGTATCCCACAGTTGTTGTGCCAGTTGCTCGACCGTCGGTCCGAGGGCGCGGATCCGCTTTCCGAGTGTCTGCAACACCAGCTTCCGGTGATACCCGTGCATCGGATCGTCCGCCGTCGCGAGCACGTGCAGCGCCTGCCCGCCGCCGTCCATGTCGAACGTGGCAGGCGGACCATCGGGTTGTTGAACGAGGATTCCGGTCAGGTTCGAGGAGAATTCGTCGGCCCGTGCGGTGGCTTCGGTGACCAGCTCCCACGTGGAGATGAGGTAGAAGTCCGTTCCTGGCACTCGATGGACGGGCGAGTCTTCGCGCAGCGACCGGTACAGGCGACTGGGGTCATCGAGGTTTGCCGGATCGAAGATGTCGATCCCTTCGAGCGGCAACGCGGTCATCCGTAGCTCCAGCCGGTAATAGAACCTGTATCAGTCACACCACCGTCCACGCTGGGAAACGCCGTGTCAATACCGGCGCGTGAAGTGAGAATATGGGGATTGACCTGGTCTGATGTGGAGTCTCATGGCTCAGAACAGATCGCTGGTCACGGCAACAATGCGTTATAGACTTATGGAGAATGCTGTCTCAGGATGAGACGACCGTGAGACAGGGGTTTTCGTGAGCGAATCGGGCGATCGACAGGATTGGTTGGCCGGCGGCAATCGTCGCGCGATTGCGATGGGCAAGATCCGTGCTGCCGCCACCGAACTGTTTCTCGAGCGCGGCCTCGAGGACGTCAGCGTCGAAGATGTCGCAGCAAGGGCTGGATGTTCACGCGCGACGCTGTATCGGTATGTGGGCGGCAAACCCGCGTTGGTCCAGGGAACCGTTTCAGCGGCCGCCAATGCCGTGGCGGAGCGGGTTGCCGCAGCTGTGGAGCCGCTCGACGGTTCGCGCCGGATAGTGGAGGCGATTCTGACGTCGGTCGCCGCAGTGCGCGCCGACGCCACGCTTTCCGGGTGGTTGGCCAACGCCGGTCCAGGCCGCGGCGACGACTATCTGGCGTCGTCGCCGGACCTCGGTCGGATCGCGACAGCTCTCACCGGCATTGCTCCGGACGACGAAGCCGCGCAATGGATCGTCCGGATCGTCATGTCGCTACTGACCTTGCCGCCGGCCGACGCGAAGCTGGAGCGGCGAATCGTAGAACGCTTCGTGGAGCCTGCGTTCCGGTAGCGTCAGGCTGTTTTGAGTGGGGTGATGGCGTCGAGTTCCGCGGCGATGCGATGGCGCTCGGTCTCGATGTCGTAGCGGTCCTGCAGGTTGAGCCAGAATCGTTCGCTAGTCGAGAAGTATCGGGCCAGACGCAATGCGGTATCCGGCGTGATCCGGCGTTTGCCGTGCACGATCTCGTTTATGCGCCGCGGTGGCACTTTGATCGAGACAGCCAAGTGGTTCTGCGTCACCCCGAGCGGCGCAAGGTACTCCTCGGCGAGGATTTCACCCGGGTGGATCAGGTCGAACAGAGGCTCAGTCATGAGGAATCCTTTCTAGTGATAGTCGGCTGTTTCGACGTTCGTGGGGCCGGTGGTGGTCCAGGTGAAGCAAATACGCCATTGGTCATTGATGCGAACGCTGTGTTGACCGATGCGGTCACCGACAAGCTTTTCGAGGCGGTTTCCCGGTGGGACGCGCAAATCGTTGATGCTGTCGGCGGCATCGATGATGAGCAGTTTGCGGTACGCGGCACGTTGAACGGTCGGATCGAGCGTGCGACTGTGACGACGGGCCCATACATGCTCAGCTTCTTTGCCTCTGAACGACTGGATCACCAGCCCCAGTATAACGCGATGCGTTATTAACGCCAACCGTTATACTTTCGCCGTCAAACCAGACGCTCCACGATCATGGCGTTCGATAGGCCACCCGCCTCGCACATTGTCTGTAGGCCGTAGCGCGCGCCGCGATCCTCCATTGCGCCGAGCATTGTCGTGAGGATCCGTGCGCCGCTTGCCCCGAGCGGATGACCGAGGGCGAGCGCGCCACCGTGGACGTTGACCTTGTCGAGGTCCGCTCCGGTCTCCTGTGCCCAAGCAAGGACAACCGATGCGAAGGCTTCGTTCACCTCGAATACCCCGATATCGTCGAGCGTGAGACCCGCACGGCGCAGCACCTTTTCGGTCGCGGGGATCACTGCCGTCAGCATCAAGAATGGATCGTCACCGACGACGGCGAAGCTGTGCAGCCGGGCGACAGGCGTGAGCCCGAGTTCGGCAGCTTTCTCGCTGGTGGTGATCATGACAGCTGCGCTGCCGTCGCTGATCTGGCTCGAGTTTGCGGCCGTCACGTTCCAGCCGATCTCCGGGAATCGAGCTGCGGTTGCCTCGTCGTAATAGGCGGGACGCAGCTTCGCGAGCGTGTCGAGCGTGCTACCTGCTCGGATCCCTTCGTCGACAGACAGTTCGGGCAACGTCACGAATTGTTTGGTGAACAGGCCGCCTTGTGTTGCTGTGTAGGCCTTTTCGTGACTGCGCAGGGCGAACTCGTCGAGCTGGGTGCGGGAGAGGTGCCATTGCGACGCGATTAGTTCGGCGCTGATGCCTTGCGGTATCAACCCTTCTGGGTAGCGCTGCGCCAAACCGGGGCTCCACGGCGAGCTTTCGCGAATGTTGGATCCCATCGGCACCCGACCCATCGATTCGACACCGCCGGCGACGACGATGTCGTAGGCGCCGGACAGCACGCCTTGTGCCGCGAAATGCACTGCCTGCTGGCTGCTTCCGCATTGGCGGTCGATTGTCGTACCCGGAACCGACTCCGGATAGCCCGCGGACAGGAGAGCGCTGCGGGTGATGTTCGCAGCCTGTTCGTTGACCTGGGTGACGTTGCCGCCGATGACGTCGTCGATCAGGGCTGGATCGATTCCGGTCCGTTCGACGACGGTGCGCAGGCTGTGCGCGAACAGATCGACCGGATGGACCGAATGTAGGGCGCCTGATGGCTTGCCTTTGCCGATCGGGGTTCGGACGGCTTCGACGATCACTGCATCTCTCATTGTGCGATCTCCACTATCTGACGATGCGACGGAGCTGGCGCGCTTGTGCCGCTAGTTCCCCTGTCGCGGTGAATAATTCGGCTTCATCGACGCAGAGGTCCGTGGTGGACCAGACCGTCCGATGTCGTAGGTAATGCCAGGGATTGCCTGTGTCGGCGACGGGGGGCGAAGTGTGCCGTCATCTCGATCGTCGGAATCGGTGTCGGCACTGTCATCATCGCGAACAGCCCTGGTGGGAGAGCATCGAGCAAGACGGCTGCCTGGCCTTGGTTGGACAGTCCGAACGAATCGAGCAACCGAATGTAGACGACGAACTCCGGAGTCGGTCCACCTGCGCCTGGCCGTGCCGCGTTGACGGCGCCGCCGATACTTGCCTGGGCGCTGCCTGATCTGCCGTCGTGGTGGACGTCTACCGCGATGTCGGCTCGGCCCGGCGAGACCGGCGCATACATGTGTGCGCTGACGGCCATGGGAATCGCGTCCGGTTCTTTCGCCGCTGCCTCGGCGAGGGTGCCAACCAGCAACCCGCCGTGGACGCCGCCGAAGCCGAGCCAGGTCGAGTCGAAATGTATCGGCGTGGACTCCGCAACAGCTAGCTGACTCTGCAATTCCATAGTTAGAAATATACGAGCTGACTATGGTTTGCGCAAGCTAGCTGTAATATGATTCACATGTCCGCCATCAAGCTCGAGGGAGTGCTCGCCGATCGGTCGGCGTGGAAGGCCAGACACTGCTCTATCGGCAAGGCGATGGAAGTCGTCGGCACGCGCTCCGCGATGCTGCTACTGCGCGAGGCGTTCTATGGGACAACACGTTTCGACGACTTCGCGGAGCGCGTCGGCATCACCCAGGCCGTCGCTGCGACCCGGCTGAAGGAGCTCACGGCGGCAGGGCTGTTCGAGAAGCGTCCCTACCGGGAGGCGGGACAACGAACCCGGCACGAGTACGTCCTCACCGAGATGGGTTTGGACCTGCTGCCTGCCGTGTTGGCCCTGATGCAATGGGGTGACAAGTATCTGCAAGGCGGCAGGGGTGCGCCACTGACCGTCGTCGAGCAGCGCACCGACCAACCTGTTCACGTCCAGGTTCGGGGGAGTGCTGGGTCTGTGACGGAACCCGATCAACTGTTGATCAGGCCGACCCCGCGAAAGCGCTAGTGCCGCGCGACAACGTCGAACGGGTCACCAGTGCTCACATTTGCGCCAGATCGCAGCACTCGTGGCCCGTTCGAGCTAATGGCGCGAGCAATCCGAGCACGAGGGCTGGGGTGGGCAATCAGCTCGGCCGCGACGCGCTACGGCGAACGAGCGCAACGAAACATGCGGTTGCTCGAGCTCGAACCCGTGACAACGAAAGGCTCGTCGTCGCGCACCGGTACCGGAATGGCCGTCGCCGCGATGCTGTGCGTCCAACTCGGACTCGCGGTGTCCTACGGGCTGTTCGATCGAATCGGACCCGAGGGTGCAGCCTGGCTCAGGCTGGCGTGGGCAGGCATCATCCTGTTCGTCCTTGTCCGGCCACGACCCCGTGACTTCAGCCGTCGTGGACTGCTAGCGGGCATCGCGCTCGGCGTCGGGTTGCTGACCGAGCCGTAGCACGGCGATATCGCTGCCGGTGGCCGGCATCGTGGCGACCTTCATCGCCGGACCGGGCTCCTGGTCGTCGATGACGTGGGAGGTCGTCGTGATCGGATTTGGTCTCGCGATCCTGTTGCCCCGTCATTCCCTTCAGCCTCGAAATGCTCGCGCGGCGCCGGCTCACCACCTCGGCATTCGGCACGCTGATGAGTGTCGAACCGGCGATCGCCCTTGTCATCGGGCTGCTCGTGCTGCATCAGGTGCCAGGACTGTGGCCGGTGGTAGGCATCGGCTTCGTCGTCGCGGCCGGCATCGGGGCAGAGCGCACCGGTGCGCGGCACGACAGCAATGCGGAACGTGACGTGCAATACAGGTAGTCGACTACTCATGCCAGGTACTCGGTACCCCAATAACGTCCTCCTGGACTGCGGCCACGAGGGGGGTCTCAGTCGAAAGGTTAGGGGTCGCGATGTTCATTCCGTCGGTTGCGGACATGTTCGATCGCACTCGTTTGGAGTCGGCTGCGGCCACGCTTGGGGGAATGGGCGTGGCCGCAGACCGATCTGCACTCGAGGCAGCACGGCAACTGCTCGAACTCGGAGTCGGCCCGATGGCGGCGGGCTGTAGCGCGACAAGCCTGTTTCAGGTTCAACCTCGTGCAGCGGCGCAGGCAAATCCGGTTGCTCGTGCCATTCGTCTCGAGGCGTGGCCGGACGTCGTGCAGTTCTCGATGCAGGCGGCGGCAGGTCCAGGCGACGATTGCACGGTGGCGATCGTGTGGTTCAACCTCGAGTCCCTCCGCGGTGGCGAAGAGCCGATCATCCTGTGCCCCGGTATCAGCAGCGCCCGTGTCGCAACGGGGCGCGGCGGCGTAGTTGCGGCGGTATACGGATTCGGCGGCGAAGTTTTAGGCAGCGAGGTTTTCGACAGCGAGCGCCCGGGCTTCGTCTACCTGCACTGAGGTTCGCCGAGCATCGCAAAATGCTTGCCCAATAGGATTGCCGCATGGCGACGACATGGCCGACTCTCGGTAGGGCCGCGCAACTCGACGCCATCGGAAAGTCGCTCGGCCCGTCGGGCGGTGCCAACGGCGTCGTAGTTACAGGCGGGGCCGGCGTCGGCAAGACCACCTTGGCAAAGGACGCGGTACGCGACAGCGGCATTCCCTTCCGTTGGGTGGTGGGAACCGAGTCGGCGAGGCAGGTCCCGTTGGGTGCCTTCGCGCACCTCATCTCCGTGAGCAGCCCGATCGAGCCTGCCAGCGTGTTGCGCACCGCGAGAGGCGATCTGGTGTCGGGCACCGGGAACATGATTATCGGCGTCGACGACGCGCACCTGCTGGACAATTTTTCGGCCACTCTTGTGCACCAACTCGCGATGAGTGGAACGGCCCGACTCATCGTCACCATTCGCGACGGCGAACCGGCGCCCGATGCCATCACCGCGTTGTGGAAAGACGAATGGCTCACCCGGATCAGCATTTCGGCGTTCACCCGCGAGCAGACCGTCGAACTTGCCGAGTCGGTATTAGGCGGACCGCTCGAAGCGTCGAGTGCAGAGCGCATCTTCCGGATCTCGGAGGGCAATCCACTGTTCCTGCGCCACATGATCGAAGGTGCACTTGCCGCAGGATCGCTGCGGGAAGTCGGCGGCGTGTGGCAGCTGCGTGGACAGGCCGCGATCAGTAATCACCTGAAGACATTGGTGGAGAGCCGGATCGACCGGCTCTCCCCGGCCGAGCAACGTGTACTGGAGCTCCTGTCGTTCGCCGAGCCCCTCGATCTCGATGTGCTGACCGATCTCAGCTCCGCCGACGCGGTGGAGTCAGCCGAGCGCGCCGGCTTGGTCCGCGTTGCCAGCAGCGATACCGGACTGGTCGCGCGCCTCGGACATCCCCTTTACGGCGAGGTGCTGAACAAACGCACAGGGGCGCTCTCCGCCAGCCGAATTCGCGGCGAGCTGGTGCGGCGGATGTCGGCGAATCGTCCAGCCGGTTTGCTCGATCAGCTACGACTTGCCGAACTCGCGCTCGACAGCGACTCGCCGCCCAATCCGGAGATGCTGATCGACGCCGCACGAGATGCGTTGCGGCTCGGTGCGATTACCCTCGGCGAACGCCTTGCCAACGGCGCAAAAGTGGGCGGCGGCGGCTTCTACGCGTCGGTGTACCTGGGCCATGCGTTGGCGTGGCAAGGGCGTGGCCGCGAGGTGGAAGCTGAACTGGGGCAATACGACCCGGAGAACCTCAACGAATTCGAGATGTTGCAGTGGGGCCTGCCGCGCGCCGCCAACTTCTTCTGGATGCTCGGTCGCCCTGCGGACGGTCGGGCAGTGCTTGCTCTGATGAATTCGCGGGCAACCGAGCGGTTGGTGCGCGATCTGCTGATCGCGCTCGATGCGATGTTCAGCCTGTACGAGAACCGGCTCGAATACTCGGCGAGCAGGGTTGGCGAGGTGATGGATTCGGCGGGAACGACTCCTCTCGCGCGCGCCTGGGCAGCATCGAGTGGTGTCGTTGCCCTGGCGTTCATGGGCAAGTTCGACGGGGTGCAACCGCTCGCGGTCCCTGCCCTCGAAGCCGCGCATCTTGCCGAGACCGGAAACCTGCGTTTCACCTGTGGGCTCGGCCAGACGTTCGCCCTTGTCATGTCCGGCGACCTGGACGAGGCGCAGCGGCTTGCCAAGCACTACATCGAGTTTGCCGAGATGCAGCAGCCCGGCCGATCGCTCGGTGGCGTGCTCTACGGCCGAGTGTTGTTCGCCCGTGGCCGGCTCGAAGACGCGTGCTCGGAATTCCGGCAGGCCGCGGCCGCGCTGGAGGGCACGGGATATTCCTGGGCGATGCTCTCGGTTGCCAGTTTCGCGCAAGCCGCGGCCGCGCTCGGCCGACGCGACGATGCTCATGCTGCCCTCGAGCGCGCCGAAAAGCTCTACGGCGAGAATGTCGCAGTCTTCTATCCAGAGCTGCTGCTTGCTCGTGCGTGGGTGGCTGCCTGCGACGGCAATACGAGCGGCGCACAGGCACTTGCCCGCGAGGCTGCTGTTGCTGCCGAACAAGGCGGTCAGATCGCCGTCGCCTGCCGCATGCTCGTCGCTGCCGCGCAGTTCGGCGACCGGACAGCCGCCGCCGAGCTGGGTACCGTCGCGCGCAAGGTTCCTGGGCAGTTCGCCAACGCGGCAGCGCAGATGAGCGACGCTCTTACCGATGACGACGGGGACGGTTTCGACGCTGTCGCCGCGGAATTCGAGCGCATGGGCATGCTGTTGATCGCGGCGGATGCGTCGGCGCTCGCGGCGGACCGGCACGCGCGTGCGGGTCGACGAGCCGACGAGCTGGCGGCAGCGGCAGCAGCCCAACGACTTTCGGCCCTCTGCGGTAACGCTTTCAGCCCAGCCCTCGTGGGTTCGGCGCGCAGCCTTCCGCTGACGAATCGCGAGCGCGAGGTGGCGATGATGATTGCCGGCGGGCTGTCGAATCGCGAGATAGCCGACAAATTGGTCGTATCCGTACGTACTGTCGAGGGACATATCTATCGGGCCTGCACGAAACTCGATGTCGCCGACCGCGCAGCACTCGCGGCTGTTGTACGCGCCGAGAACAAGTAGTCGAATACTCGTTTGATTACGCCCGATATTCGCGAGAATTGCAGTAACGATTTCAAGCGAGTAGCGGACGGAGGCAGCTGTGGTCGAATTCGAGACAATCCCGTTCAACGCGAAGGACGGCCTGGCTCTCAATTTTGCGCGACTTCGCCCGGAACCGAACACGCTCGACCGCGGACCGGTTCTGTTGATCGCCGGCACGAGCGTGCGGGCCAACATCTTCAACCCGCCAACTGCCGACACCCTGCCGCGGTTCCTCTCGCGGGACGGCTACGACGTCTGGATCCTGAACTGGCGCGCGAGCATCGATATCGAACGGACGCGGTTCACCCTCGACGATGGGGCGGTGCTCGATCATCCGGCCGCGGTAGCGACCATTCTGCGGCACACCGGTGCAACCCAACTCAAAGCAGTTGTGCACTGCCAGGGATCGACGAGCTTCATGATGGCGATCGTCTCCGGATTGCTACCCGAGGTCACGACGGTCGTAAGCAACTCGGTCGCGCTGCACCCCCACGTCAAAACGCTGATGTGGTTGAAGACCCCCTTGGTGCCACTGCTGCGACCGTTCGTCGACGAATTGAACGCCCAGTGGGGGCTACACGCTCCCGGCTTCTGGCCGAAGGTCCTGGTGTGGTGGATGCGGGCAGGTCATCACGAGTGCAACAACGCCGTATGCAAGATGTCGAGCTTCATGTACGGAGCAGGATTCCCGACGTTGTGGCGCCACGAGAACCTGAACGACGCCACGCACGAGTGGATCAAAGGCGAGGTCGCCGACGCGCCGATGTCCTTCTTCGTACAAATACAGCGCTCGGTCCGGGCCGGCCAGCTGGTGTCGGCGGGTAAGTTCCCGCATCGGCTGCCGAAGAACTTCACGGGACACGCACCGAAGACCGATGCGCGGTTCGTGTTCATGTCCGGCGATATGAACGAGACGTTCCTACCGACCGGAATGGCGCAGACATTCGATTTCTTCGAAGGATATGCGCCGGGCAAACACACTTTCCAGAAGCTAGCCGGATATGGGCACCTGGATGTTTTCCTCGGAAAGAACGCCCACCGCGATGTGTTTCCGTTCATTCTCGACGAGCTCAATCGGGACTGATCATGCCGCGTTCGATTCTGGTGAATCACATAGTGCTGTTGTTCAGTGCGTCGCTATTGTTCGGCGCCGCGACAGGTGCGCGACTTCAGGGGCTCGCTGAGCAGGAGCGGCCCTTGCCGGACGGTTGGGTCTTGACGTTCACCATCGTGACCGTCGTGACGGCGATCGTTCTCTTCTGCAGTGAATGGTTCACCGGAATTCGGTGGGCCGGAATTGTTGCTGTGGTCGCGGCCGTCACGGCCTTGCTCGGTTCCTCCGTGTGGCAGCTTCCGGGCGGTGCGCTCTTGGTGCTGTGGTTCGTCCTCTGGTGCGCGACGGCAGCATGGTTTGCCCGAATAGCGTTCCGCGCGAGGGCCGATCGATGACAGGAGTTGAGTTTCGTGAGGTCATGACCGGGCAGGTCACGCTCGGGGCGGCGGATCCGTGGGCAGGTTATCGTTGCTCGGCATCCGCCGGAGTGATACTCAATGCGCGAGTGACGATCGACAGCATCACAGACTTCATTGCCGATCCTCACCATCCCGGTGTGTTGACCGTCGACTTCGTCGCGCCGCGGTGGGGAGAGCAGATCGCAGGTTGCACAGGACAGTTCGGGCTCTTCGTCCAGTCGGACCACGCTCGGACGAGGCACATGGTCTACGAGCTCCCGGTCGTTATCGACGGGCGCAAGTACTGGCTCCGCGGCGTCAAACACGTCACGGTGTCGGGCGTTTGGCGAATGTGGTCGGCGACAACAACATTGCTGACGACCGTGCACGCGGGAGAGGACAACACCGGTGCGGTCGTCGGCGCCGGGGTGCTGCGGCTGGATCTACCTGGGTTGTTCTCGATGTTGGGCACCATGAGCGGTGCGCACGGGCGGTGGCCGAGCCGAGTGTGGGCGGTTACCCGTTTTCTGGCCTTCTTTGCGGGAGGGCTGTTCTCGGCCTATGTGCTGCGGAGACCGGCATGAGCGAAGCAGATCGACCCTATGACGTTGCGATCATCGGTAGCGGTTTCGGCGGCGCGGTCGCCGCGTGCCGGTTGTCCCTAGCAGGCAAACGTGTTGTCGTGCTGGAGCGTGGCCGACGCTGGCACCCGAAGGACTATCCCCGAAAGCCCGGGGACGCATGGTTTTACAACCGCCGTCACCCTCATCGCCGGAACGGCTGGATGGAACTTCGGCCGGTCGACGGCGACATGATTGTCGTGACCGGCGCAGGAGTCGGCGGCGGGTCGTTGATCTACGCGAGCGTGTCGATCGATGCGCGTGACGAGGTGTTCGAGACCGGGTGGCCATCGGAGATAACCGCCGGTGCACTCAAGCCGTACTACGAGGCTGTCGGGCAGATGTTGTGCCCCAAGCCTGTTCCGCGGGGACAGGAGCCCGTGCGGCTCACTCTGATGAAGAAGGCCGCCGCGGCGCTCGACGCCGAAGACAGGTTCATGCCGCTCGATCTCGCCGTGACGTTCAGCCCGAACTGGCACCGTGACATCGACGGTCCGGATGGGGATCCGACGCGGGCGAAATACTCGGAGCAATGGCGGAACCCGCAGCAGCGTTGGCAGGGAACGTGCACCCATTGCGGGGAGTGCGATATCGGCTGCAAGCGTCAGGCGAAGAACACGCTCGATCTGAATTACCTTGCCGTTGCCGAGGATTACGGAGCAGAGATCCGGCCGCTCTGCCAGGTCAGCCACATCGCACCGGCCGCGGGTGAGGGGTGGGAAGTGCACTTCGACAATGCCGCCTACCGGCGCCGGCACAGGGATTCGGTTGTTGCGCAACGGGTTGTCGTCGCAGCGGGTTCGCTCGGCTCGACCGAAATACTCCTACGCTCGCGCGACGAGTTCGAGACGTTGCCCGATCTGCCCCCTGCGCTGGGGAAGGGCTGGAGTTCCAACGGCGACTTCGTCACTCCCGCACGCTATGACGGGCAGACCTGGGAACCGACCAATGGCCCGACCATCTCGTCCGCGATCGACTTTCTCGATGGTGCGGGCAGCGGTCGGTTCTTCATCGAGGACGGCGGAATTCCGAACCTCGCGAACGTGTTGTTCGACGCGCGGCGCCGCGCGAAGGCCGGGAATCGCTTCATGGCATGGCTGCATCGGCGTGCAGAATTCGGGTCGGTCATGCTGTGGTTCGGGCAGGCCATCGACGGTTCGGACGGTGACTTCCGGCTTGGCCGGCGGCGAATCAAATTCTGGGAGAGGACTTTGCGCCTGGACTGGAATCCGCGGCGATCCGAGACAGCGATCGACGCGATGTCGAGGATGCACCGAGAGTTGTCGAAGGCAACGGGTGGTCGGCCACTACCGCGGTTGATGTGGTCGTGGTTCCGCGGACTCATAACGCCGCATCCGCTCGGCGGCTGCAATATGGCGTCCTCGCCTGCAGCAGGCGTCGTCGATCACGCCGGGCGGGTGTTCGGGCACCCTGGCCTGTACGTGATGGACGGTTCGATCATCCCGCGCGCGATCGGCCGGAATCCCTCGAAGACCATTGCGGCCGTTGCGGAACGCGCGGTCGAGCTGCTGCTGGCCGAGGACGGTACTTCTACTCAGCGGAACAGGTAGCCAACTACTCATGTGTATCGCCGCGAAGGTCAATAGCGTCTAGCTCATGAGTACTGCAACCGATGCCACGTTGGCCCCCGTCGCCGATGCGCTGCGCGCAGAAGTCGAACGGTTGGACCAAGAAATCCTCATCGCGATCCGGCTCCGATCTGCACTTGCCCGCAAAGTGGTGGACTCGCAGCTGTCCGGCGGTTCGGCCAAGGTCCAGCAGCGCCACGAAGTGGCTGTGCTCGAGCGTTTCCTCGATCTCGGCCCAGAGGGTCGCACCATCGGAATGGCGTTGCTGCGACTCGGTAGGGGTCGGGTCCGTGGCTCGGCCGCACGTGATTCGGACTACAACCAGAATCGGGTGAGGTAGGCCCCGTTGCCGGACCACCAGCTCGGAATGCCGGATAGCTCGAACAACCAGTAGATCGCGTCGAAAAATGCGGCGTTGAGCGACGGTACGAACAGCAGTGCCATGACAGCGAGCAGTCCGTAGGCCTTGTACTGATCGAAGTTTCGCTGGGTCTGCGGACTCAGCGACGGTTCGAGGGCACCGTAGCCGTCGAGTCCCGGCACGGGTAGCAGATTCAAAACGGTCGCGGTGATCTGCAGGAACGCGAGAAAGCTCAGCCCGTACCAGAATGCCGGGTGATCGCGGGTCTCGCCGAACACCGAAATGATCGCCAGCAGAATCACCGCGAGCGCGGCGTTGACCGCGGGGCCGGCCAAGCTGATCGTGCGTTGGGTTCGCGCGCCGAATCGATCGGAGTGGACGTAGACCGCGCCGCCGGGCAATCCGATTCCACCCATCGCGATGAACAGCAGCGGCAGACCGATCGACAGCAGCGGGTGGCTGTACTTGAGCGGATTCAACGTGAGATAGCCACGACCCTCGACCTCGTGATCGCCGGCTCGCCATGCGATGTACGCGTGGGCGAATTCGTGCAGGCATACCGAGATGATCCAGCCGGAAATCACGAGAACCAAGACACCGATGTGTGCGCTGACCGAGGAGGTGTCGGCATTCCACGCGACCGCACTGCCCGCAATGGCCACTGCGACGACGGCGAGAAACACTGGGCTCGGCCGCACGGCACTGGACCGAGAGCGCGCCCGGGGAATCGTCATGATTCAAGTATCCAGGTCGGCACTCAGTGCACGAGCAGCCACGGCTCGGCATGGCGGTAGAACGCCGATCGAGTGACTTCGCGCGGGTTCTGCACGCCGTCGCGGATCACGACGGCCGCTGTCGTACCCAGTTGCATCGCGCGCCCCGATACCCAGCGCCGACGGGTGAACCTCTTGCCGCGATCGCGGAACGCACGCAGTCCTGGCATCGCGATA
This sequence comes from Mycobacteriales bacterium, assembly GCA_038256175.1. Lineage (GTDB taxonomy): Bacteria > Actinomycetota > Actinomycetes > Mycobacteriales > Mycobacteriaceae > Antrihabitans. Next base: position 42,653 of record JBBSKP010000003.1, on the reverse strand, counting down.
GTCGGAGAGATATGCACCGCGGCAACTTTGCCCGAGAACAGCCGGGTGTCGTCGACGTAGGCCTCGCCTTCGAGGCACCCGCCGTCGGGCCCCGTAACGACCGCTCGCCCGACAAGCACGATGCCTGCGTCGTCGCGTATGAGGGGAAGTTCGGCAGCTGTTCCTTCGATGGCACGTTTCGCGGCAACCACACCCGTGCCGGTCCGATGAATTCGGGCGCCGGCGGAGTTCTCGACCGGGACGTAGCCGATCTCGACGTGCAGGCGTTCGGTCCGCATCAAGCGGGTGAGCACCGACGAGAGCGCCGCGTCGCCGCCCAGGACAATCAGCCGAGGGCGCTCCGCGGTATCCAGCGTTCGGAGCAGCTCGTCGTAATCCGGATCGGTGGGTATTGCGGCGACTGCGCTCAGCGGCAGCGATGCAAGGCTGATCGGTACCGGCACGTCGCCACATCGAAGGACGAAAGTGCTCACTACAAGGCTCCTCGCGTAGTGCATCCGGCCAGCGACCACTGCCACGATAGTCGTTCCAGAACTGCCGGTACCGGCCGGTAGGATGCTTCCGTTGGGGGACGAGCCACTGTCTGCACTAGACTGTGCTCCCGGCCACTGCCTCGGAACGGCAGAAAGCTGCAGCTCGTAATAGCGGCTGCGCGTCGACCGTAGGAGACTTCATGCCGGCAATTGTGCTGATCGGCGCCCAGTGGGGCGACGAAGGCAAGGGCAAAGCCACGGATTTGCTCGGCGGCCGCGTCCAGTGGGTGGTGCGCTACCAGGGTGGCAACAACGCTGGACACACCGTTGTGCTGCCCAACGGTGACAATTTTGCGCTACATCTCATCCCGTCCGGCATCCTCACGCCGGGCGTGTCGAATGTGATCGGCAATGGTGTCGTCGTCGACCCGGGTGTGCTGCTGAAAGAGCTTGCGGGGCTCGAGGATCGTGGGGTCGACACCACCAAGCTGCTGCTGTCGGCGGACGCGCACCTGATCATGCCGTACCACGTCGCCATCGATAAGGTCACGGAGCGATTCCTCGGCAACAACAAGATCGGCACGACCGGTCGCGGGATCGGGCCCTGTTATCAGGACAAGCTCGCGCGTGTCGGTGTCCGCGTTGCTGACGTGCTCGACGAGAAGATCTTCACCCAGAAGGTCGAGGCCGCTCTGGAATTCAAGAACCAGGTGCTTGCGAAGATCTACAACAGGCGCGCGCTCGATCCCGCCCAGGTTGTCGACGAGGTGCTCGTCCAGGCGGAAAGCTTCAAACACCGGATCACCGATACGCGGCTGGAGCTCAACCTGGCGCTCGAGCGCGGGGAGACGATCCTGCTCGAGGGTTCCCAAGGCACGCTCCTCGACGTCGATCACGGCACCTACCCGTACGTGACGTCATCGAACCCGACGGCGGGCGGCGCAGCCGTCGGCTCCGGGATCGGACCGAACCAAATCACAACGGTGCTCGGCATTCTGAAGGCCTACACGACGCGTGTCGGTTCGGGACCATTCCCGACGGAACTCTTCGACGAGTTCGGCGAGTACCTGGCCAAGCAGGGTGGCGAGGTCGGTGTCACCACCGGACGCGCTCGCCGTTGCGGATGGTTCGACGCGGTAATCGCGCGCTACGCAACGCGAGTCAACGGCATCACCGACTACTTCCTCACCAAGCTAGATGTGCTGTCGAGCCTGGACACGATCCCGATCTGTGTCGCATACGACGTCGATGGCGAGCGGGTCGACGATATGCCTATGACGCAGACAGGTTTCCACCACGCGCGGCCGATCTACGAGGAAATGCCCGGTTGGTGGGAGGACATCTCCGGGGCACGGAACTTCGAGGATCTACCCAAGAACGCGCAGAATTACGTACTGCGGCTCGAAGAGCTTTCGGGCGCATACATTTCCTGCATTGGGGTCGGGCCGGGTCGTGACCAGACCATTGTGCGCAGAGACATTTTGGCGTAGCTCCGAGGGACTCCACGGGCTGGGGACCTACACTTCCCCCATGTTGTCGCAGTGGCCGACCGACGCCAGGGTGCGTGACCTGGCGGCGGTGACCGATGCGATACGAGGCGGCAGTAAGAGCGGTGGTGTCGTCCTGACCGGCAGCGCCGGCGTCGGCAAGACGACGTTGGCACGTTTCGTCGTCAAGGAATTCCGTGGTTCGACGCGATGGCTGGCGGGAACCGAGACCGCAAAAGGGATTCCGCTCGGTGCGTTCGCGGACCTGGTGGAGGTTGCCGACACCCGCGAGCCGCATTCCATTCTGCGGCAAGTGCGTTCACACCTTCTCGGCGGCGAGCCGAACGTCGTGGTCGGTGTCGATGACGCGCATATGCTCGATCAGCTGTCGGCCAGTCTCGTGCACCAACTTGCCGTCGAGCGTGCGGCGAAGTTCGTCGTTACCGTCCGCACCGGGCACGAGGTTCCGGACGCGATCCGGGCGCTGTGGACCGAGGGCCTGCTCACCCGGATCGAGTTGCAACCCTTCAACCGCACCGAGGTCACCGAGCTCGTCGAGAAGGTACTCGGTGGACCCCTGGAAACGGTGAGCGCGGATCGGCTTTATCAAGTCTCGCAAGGCAATCCGCTGTTCGTGCGGCACCTCGTCGAGGGTGCGGCCGAAGCGGGCAACCTGCGGCTGGTCGCAGGTGTGTGGCAACTTCGCGGCAGGACGGTCATCAATCCGCAACTATCGACGTTGGTCGAATCACGGTTGGCCGAGTTGCCCGAAAACGGTTTGGGGGTAGTCGAATTACTCGCGTTCGGTGGCGTACTCGATGCGAATATCATTACGGCGCTTCGTGATTACGCTGGCATTCGGGCCGCCGCGAGCGCTGGCCTCGCGAAAGAGGTCATTGTCGCGCAGCGGCAGACCGTCGAGTTGAGTCATCCGATCTACGGTGAGGTGGTTCGCGCGCGCACAGGAACATTGAAGGCACGTCGGATTCGCGGCGAGTTGGTCGGTGCGATGTCCTCACCGCGGCCGGTCAAGGTGAGCGATCGAATTCGGCTGATGGCGTTGGCATTGGACAGCGATGTGCAACCGGAGGTCGGCGCGCTGATCGATTCGGGTGCCGACGCGCTGACTCTCGGCAATCTTGAACTGGGCGAGCGATTCGCGCGGCGGGCAGTTGCGCTCGGAGGCGGGTCCCGGGCGGCACTGGTGCTCGCGCAAGGACTCTCATGGCAGGGGAGGGGTCAAGAATCAGATGCGGTTCTCGCCGCGATCGACTCCGACTCCCTCAGCGAGCTCGAAGCCGTCCTACTGGCGACAACGCGCGCTGCGAATACCTTCTGGATGCTGCGAGACCCGCCGCGCGCCGCGCAGATCATCGATGCGGTACGCGCTCGACTGACGGTGCAGTTGGGCGCCGATGCTGTCGAAATGTGGCATGCGTCGTTCACAGACCGGTTGGCTGATTCGGTCCGTGCTGCGGATGCCGTGCTCGCCTCGCCATACGCGGCCCCTGTTGCGCAGGGTTGGGCGGCGTTTATCTCCGCGACTGCGCAAGCGCAGATGGGACAGTTCGGCAGGGTCAAGGGCTTGGTCGAACGCGGGTTGGTTGACGCATCGCGATCCAAGTCCGGAATGCTGCGGTTCAACCTCGGGCTCGCCGAGGTGCCGACGTTGTTGATGTCGGGCGCGGTCCAGGACGCCGAAGTGGCGGCACTGCGCTACGTCGGTTATGCGGTCGGCCAGCAGCCGGCGCGTGCGAAGGCAGGTGTGTTGCTCGGCCAGGTGCATGCACACCGCGGGCGTCTGGCGGCCGCGCGCGGCGAGTTTGCACAGGCCGCCGCAGCACTGCAGAACGTCGGCTACTCGTGGGAATTCCTTGCGGCGGCGGGACTTTGCCAGACCAATGCTGCGTTGGGGCGCGTCGAGGACGCTGCGGCTGCGCTGGACCGTGCCGAAGGCCTGGTCGGTGGCAACATCGAGGTGTTCGGTCCGGAGCGTGACCTGTGCCGGGCATGGGTTGCCGCGGCGCAGGGTCAGCTCACTGCCGCGATAACACATGCGCGCGACGCGGCGGCAACAGCCGCACAGTCGGGGCGACACACAGCCGAAGCCGGTGCGCTTTTCGCCTCGGTGCGCTTCGGCGACCGCACTGTGGCTGCGCGCCTCGCCGAACTCGCGGCGGAACTCGGTGTCGATACCGTTCGTCTGCAGGCTGAGCACGCAGCAGCCCTGGCGGCAGACGGGGGCGCGGAATTGATCGCCGTCGCGTCGAAGTGGGAATTGCAGGGGGCGTTGCTGTTTGCGGCCGAGGCGGCGGCGCAGTCGGCTGTTGCGTTCGAGCGTGCGAAGGATCGTCGTTGGCAGATCTCGTCGTCGGGTATGGCGGCTCGCCTCGCCGCGGAATGCGACGGTGCCAAGACGCTGGCACTCGTCACGGAAGCGAATCCGTTGCCGCTCACCGCTCGTGAGCGTGAGATCGCCTCCTTGGTTGCAATAGGGCTGTCCAACAAGGATATTGCCGATCGCCTCGCGGTGTCGGTGCGCACCGTCGAAGGGCACATCTATCGCGCCTGCATCAAGGTGGACGTCGCAGACAGGGACGGGTTGGCGCAGGTAGTCAGGCTGGAATCGCATCGCTCTTGACAACTCCTCGCGAACACACCATTCTGCAACGTGTTCTAGTTGTGTTCGGGAAGGACTGTCGTGGACAGATACGAAGGCCGACGTGTGCTCGTCACCGGTGCAGGTTCGGGCATCGGCCAGGGAATCGCATTGCGACTCCTCGCGGAAGGCGCGCAGCTTATTGCGGCAGACCTCGACGCGGCGGGCCTGGAGGCGACCGTCAAGATGGCGGGCGATGACGTCGCCGATCGATTGAAGACCGTCGTCGTCGACATCAGCAGCGAGTCATCGGTGAGCGACGCCTACACGGAATCGCTGGACTACCTGGGTGGCCTCGACGTGTTGGTCAACGCCGCAGGTATTCTTCTCACCGCCCGAACGCACGAAATGCCCTTGGAGACATGGCAAAAGGTGATCGACGTCAATCTCACCGGCACCTTCCTCATGGTGAAGGCCGGCTTGCCTCCACTGCTGGAATCGCCCCACGGTGGCGTCGTCGTGAACTTCTCGTCGACCTCGGCGTTCTTCGCCCATCCCTATATGGCGGCGTACGCAGCGAGCAAGGGAGCAATCACCGCGTTTACGCATGCAATTGCGCTCGAATACGTCAAGCAAGGATTGCGCGCAGTCAACATCGTTCCCGGTGGGGTGAAGAGCGGCATCACGACGAAGTCGATCCTGGATCTCCCCGAAGGCTTCGATTCGCAATTGTTCACCAAGCTGCTCGGTTGGATCGGTGGCGGCAATTTTGGCAATCCCGAAGACATTGCGGGTGTGGTGGCGATGGTCGCATCCGATGACGGCAAGTTCATCACAGGCACCGAGATCCGGATCGACGGCGGCGCGCATATGTGAGTTCGTCAGAACAGGGTCGGCGCGTCGAATCCAGGCGCATGTTCGATGGCGAGCAAGCTGCGTTTGGTGACCGTGCTGCCGTACGCCGTGAAGCCGCCTACCCGGTTTCCCGCGGCGAGCACCCGATGGCAGGGCACGATTAGCGGAATTGGATTGCGTCCCAAGGCTTGTCCGACAGCCTGAGCCGCGCCGCGTTGTGCGACTTGATCCGCAACGTCACCGTAAGTAAGGGTATGGCCCGGATCGATCGCACGGGTGACGTCGTACACGCTTCGATCGAAATCGGTGAGACGGTCGAGATCCAGGTCGATCCAGCGTAGGTCGTCCTGGCTGCCGTCGAGGTGACGCCGGATCCCTTCGATGGCGGCGTCGATCTTCGGCGGAGCCGGTTGTTCTGTGGCAGGCGCGAATAGGTGCGCGAGCCGGTTCGTGGTGGCTGCTCGATCCGCTTCGGGCAGCTGGATCCCGACGACGCCCCGCGCGCTCCATGCAATTCCGCACGTGCCGATCGTCGTATCGAACAGGGTGAAACCGATCGCGATCACAAATCCGAGTATGCCGTTACCCACCGACAGGCTCGGCCGGGCGTGACCAACTCACCGAGGATCCTGGTCGGTGTGGCACATGCCTGCAGGCCGGGGGGCGTCGCCGGGGCCGGTTCGGTCCGGCAAGCAGAACGGCCCAAGCGTGAGTTAGTCATTTTGTACACGCATTCGGGACTTATGCGTACAAAATGACTAACTCGCGGGGAGTGAGACATAAGCAGTCCAGTGTGCGGCAACTGGACTGCTATGCCGCCGACTTCTCGGGGCGATCCTCAGTTTCCGGCTGGTGCGCGTGGATCGCGGCGAGATCGTTGTAGACCCGCTCGTGGTCGTGGTTCACCGGCAGGAAGCCCGCCAGTGGAGCCGCTGGTCGGAACTGGTCGAGGTGGAAGATACTGTGGGTAGAGCCGCGCGGCGCGTAGTGGTAGACGATGGCGCTGAAGGCGATGACTGCGAGGACTGTCAGGAATGCGGACATAGGAAAACTGTGCGCGCATCTGGCCTTGCGAAAAAGAGCCAATTGTCAAATACTGGACTGCATGGCTATGAGAGTGCTCGGCGTCGGTTCGCTCACCCGCGATCTGGGGCAGTGGCGTCAGGACGAATCCGCAGGCCGTCGGAAATCCGCGCGGCCCGCGTATCAGGCGCTCGCCGACGGCATCAGGCTGCTTGTCCACGACGGGCGGATCCCGCTCGGCGTCGCGCTGCCGAGTGAACGCGACCTCTCCAGTGCGCTCGGCCTGAGCCGTACCACCGTCACCTCCACTTATGCGGTGCTCCGGGACGACGGCTATCTGATCAGCAGGCAGGGTTCACGAAGTACGGTCGCGCTCCCGGCCGGTGCGACCCCGAACGGGCTGATGTTCCAGGCGACAGTGGGCAGACCGGACACTCCGGCGATCGACATGAGCTACGCGGCGCTGCCGGCCCCACCGGAAGTGCAGACCGCATACGCGGCAGCGCTCGACGCATTGCCCGCCTACCTGCCGACGCACGGGATGGAGCCGATCGGAATCCCCGTGCTGCGGGAGGCGATTGCGAAGCGATATCGAGACCGTGGCCTGCCGACGGAGCCCGAACAGATCATGGTGACGCTCGGTGCGCAGCATGCCCTTCGGCTACTCCTTGCGGCATTGACGTCGCCCGGTGAGCGCGTCCTGATCGAGCACCCGACATATCCGAACGGAATCGAGGCCGTGCGCTGCGCCGGCGCCCGGCCCGTACCGGTGCCGTTGCGCCCGGAACGCGGCAACGACTGTGGCTGGGACCTGGACGGTATGCGCAGTGCCGCCCGGCAGACAGCGGCGAAGATGGCCTACCTGGTCCCGGACTTCCATAACCCGACCGGCCTCTGCCTCGACGACCCTGGTCGCGCCGAACTCGCGAGCATCGCGCGCGATACCCGGATGACTGTCGTCGTCGATGAATCGATGGCCGAACTCAACCTCGACGGTGCGCCGCCTCGCCCGGTCGCCGCATTCGCGCGTGGTTCGGAGATCGTCTCGATCGGTTCGGCGTCCAAGTCGTTCTGGGGTGGTCTGCGGGTCGGCTGGATCCGCGCGAACCCGTCGCTCATCACGAGGCTCGCGGGGACACGGTCGGCCATCGATCTCGGGACGCCGGTGATGGATCAACTTGCCACCGCCTACCTGTTGGCCGATGCGGAATCGATTCTCGAGGACAGGCGAGAGCAGCTACGCAGACAACGGTCCGTGCTGCTCGAGGCGCTGGCCGAACAACTTCCCGATTGGCGCCCGATCACCGGCTCCGGCGGAATGTCGCTCTGGCTGCAACTGCCCGCGCCGGTGTCGACGGCGTTGGCCGCGACAGCGCCCAACTACGGTGTGCTCCTCGCCGCAGGCCCCCGTTTCGGTGTCGAAGGTGCCTTCGAGCGATTCATCCGGCTGCCATACGCGCGGACGGAGGCCGACCTCCGTGTCGCGGTATGTGGGATTGCAGCCGCCTACGACGCCCTCGCCCCTCGCAGTGACGAGTCGGCGGCCAACCTGGTGTGCGTGTGATGTCACGTAGCGCTGCGCACCACGGCCGCCTGCGGACCGAGAACTTCGACGGCCGGGTCGCGTACCAGTTGCGGCGGTGACCCGTCGGGGCTGGGGTTACCGACGACGTTGTAGTGCGTGAGGTTGACCTTGGCGAGCTGCCGGACGAATTGGGTGGCGAAACCCGGAAACATGGTGCCGTTGAACCCGTCGTCGGTCAGGTACCAGCTGCTACACCCTGAGTTCCAGGTGGTGTTGGCCAAGCGACGCTGCAACTCGACGTTGTGATCGGCCTGCACGACCGGGTCGACGTCCATGTACCGAAGATTCTGCTCGAGGATCATGGTGATCGCAGCGACGATGTAGTTGATCTGGGCTTCCAGGTAGATCAACGCCGAGGTATGTCCCGGGCCGGAGTTGGGACCGAATGTGAGGAACAGGTTCGGATAGCCCGACACCGCGACGCTGCGATAGGCGAAGATGCCTCTGGCCCATTCGATGTCGAGTTCGCGGCCGTCGCGCCCGAAGATGGGCAAGGGTGCACCGGTCTTGCTGACGTCGTATCCGGTGGCGAAGACGATGCAATCGAATCGGTGCTCGATGCCGTCGGAGGTCTTGATTCCGTCGGGTGAGATTTCGGCGATCGGCCAGAAGATCAACTGGCAGTTGTCTTCTTGCAGCGCGGGGTAGTAGTCGTTCGAGATGAGGATCCGTTTGCATCCCGGTGTGAATATCGGTGTGAGCTCGTGACGTAGCCACGGGTCGGCTACCTGCCTCGTGAGATGCGCTTTCGCCGCACGTCGGACTATGCCGGTTGCTGGTGTGTCCCACACCAACCCGACCGCGCCAGCCTCGGATCCGTAGAACATGCCTTGCCGCACAAGGCTTTGCAGGCGCGGGAAGCGGCCGAAGGCCTTCTTCACCAGTCCGGGTGTGCTCGGATTGGAGCGCGGCAGCATCCAGCCCGGTGTGCGCTGGAAGACTTTGAGGAACTCGACCTGCTTGACCAGTTCCGGCACGATCTGGACCGCGCTTGCGCCGGTGCCGATCACGGCTACCCGCTTGCCGCGAAAATCGTAGTCGTGGTCCCATTTCGCGCTGTGAATCTTGTGCCCGGTGAAGCTGTCGATTCCGCGAATGTTCGGCAGGCTCGCGTTCGCCAGAGGGCCCTGACAACCGACAACGGCGCGTGAGGTGAAGACCTCGCCGGTGGTCGTACGGGTGGTCCAGGTGCCGGAACCCTCATCGAATCGGGTGTCGCTGACATCGGTGTCGAACCGGATGAATTCGCGCAGACCGTGCCGGTCGACCATGCCGCGGATGTAGTCCAGGATTTCCGCACCACCGGAGAATGCATTGGACCAGTTGGGATTCGGCTCGAACGAGTAGGAATAGGCAATCGAGGGAACGTCGCACGCGACGCCGGGATAGGTATTGTCGCGCCAGGTTCCGCCGACGTCGGCGGCTCGTTCGAGAATCACGAAGTCGGTGATGCCTTGTTCGAGGAGTGTGATCGCCATGCCGACGCCCGCGAATCCCGCCCCGATGATCAGGGCGAGCGTGGTCTCCTTGGTCGACTTGTCCCCGGATGCGTCGACTGCGGTGCTCATGCGACCGGTGTGTGAGTCAGCTGGCTCGACCACGACGGCAACGGCGGATACTGCCTTTCGGGAATCCGGTTGGCGAGCTGGATCGCGATATCGGACGCTCGGTACAGCACCGGGTTCTTCCCCATCAGCCACGAGGCGTACCTCCGGGTGAGCCGGTACTCCCTGCCCTTTTCGACGTCGGGGTCGCGATCACCCGCGTCCAGGTAGCGATCCATCGCATGCAGAATGCGATCGGAGTCCATCCCCATCTTCTCCAGGTTCAAGCGCATCCGGGGAATGAGCGGGAAAGCGGCGACGATCGTTCGCAACGAGATCAGGCGCAGTGAGACAAGGATTTTGAAGACCTCGAGCGCGCTACGGCGGACCGCTCCGGCGCCGAGCAGACCCATCACGTGGAAGCCGACGGCCAGATGCCGGGACTCGTCGTTGTTGACCTTCGCGAACACCTGGTGGCACACTGGGTCCTTGATTTCTTCGACGAGGAACTTGAGTAGCGCGCCGTCCAGCGCCGTCTCCAGCATCGGGATGGCGGTCGCCATCTGCGCGAAATCAACGTTGTCTTCGAAGGTCGGCGGCAAGGCCATGATGTAGCGGATATGGACATTGGGCTGCGGAATCTCGTCGCCGTCGAGCATGTCCCACCGTTTCATCAACGCGAGTTCGGCGTTCGCGTGCCGGACTTCCTCGGCGTGGAAGTACCGGTAGATCTCGCGCAGCGTCTCGGTCGGCGCCTTCTTTGCCATGGCGGCGAAGCCACGAGCTCCGATGAACTCGATCCACATCAGGTCCGCCATGAAGTCTTTGAGCTTGGCCCGCTGTTCGGCCGGAACCAGTTCCGCGCCGGGTGCGTCCCAGTCGATGTCGCCGAGAACCCATTGTCGGTTCTTGATCGTCGTCAACGTTCGGTCCAAATCGAGAGACATCGTTGTTTCTCCCTTGTTCGCCTGAACGAGCGAAATGCTAGTACCGGCGGTATGTGTACCACTGGTAGCATGAACCCGCAGGGCGATACTGTCAAGGATTGGATGAGGACGTGACAGGTCGCTGCGCCGGCCTAATCGACGCGGATCAGCTACCGCTGCTTCAACTCTGGATGGACAGAGCGTTCAAGGCGGCGGCGGAGAACGGTTCGTCGTAGTCGAAACTGACTCCGGCAGCCGCAGCTGCGCCGTCGACAATCGCCCGAATAATCCGGTCGACGCGGTCGACGAATTGCTCGAGTGGGACTCGCCGACTGTCGCCGGTCATCCACCAGATGGTTGCCGACGCCACAGCCCCGATCAGCGCGAACGCATCGGTCTCTACTTCGCTGGGATCGCCGCCCAGCAGGACCATGACGCTGCGGAACAGTTGGGCCACTTCGTTTGCGACGGCGCGAGACTCCTCGAGGGTCTGCGCCGATTCGAGATTTCCGAAGTGGCCCTCGATCAGGAATCGGAATACGTTCGGATGGGCGAGAACGATTTCCGCGTATCCGGTGACGGAGGACCGAACCATGGCGCCCGGTGGTTGCTCGAACCAGGCCAGCCCGGTGACGGAGCGTTCGACGATCATGGTCCTCATGCGGTCGCCGATTGCGCGGTTCAGCCCGGCCTTGTCCACGAAATGTCGGTACAGCGCAGGTTTGACGGTCTTGGCCTCCGCTGCGATCTCTCGCATGCTTACGTTGGGCCCGATGTCGTCGATAGCGCGGATGGCAGCATCGATGAGAGCCTCGCGGGTTCTCAATCGGTGTTCGCGCCAGCGTTCTTCACGCGCATCTGCCATTGACGCATCATATTCCGGGGATCCGTTGATCGGAGGCACCGGGAGTCAGCGCTTGATGCCGCGCCGTTCGAGCTGCGCAAATCCAGCGCGGAAGACCATGGAGTTGAGCGACAGATAGCCTGCGCCCAACGCGCGTGGCAGCAGATCCATCATGTACGCATCCGGTCCGATGAGAATGCGTGACTGGTTGCGTTCGATGCCGCGCACGATGACCTTTGCGGCGGTCTTCGGTGTCGTCCACGCCGCACGCTCGAAACCGTCCGCGATGACATCGCGATCGGCGATTGCCTCGACACCACGTGCGTCACGGGCAATGTTCGTCTTGATGCCGCCGGGGTGGACGCAGCTCACACCAACCGGGTGTCGTCCGATCTTCATTTCCTGCGTCAACGATTCGGTGAAACCCCGAACCGCGAATTTTGCTGCGTTGTAAGCACTCTGAGACGGCACGCCGATGAATCCGAAAGCGCTGGACACGTTGGCGACGTGCCCTTCGCCCGATTCGATCAGATGCGGTAGGAATGCCTTGGTGCCGTGGACAACTCCCCAGAAGTTGATGTTCATCAACCAGTCGAAATCGTCCCAGGCCACATCGAGGACCTCGGCGCCGAGCGCGACACCAGCGTTGTTCACGATCAGATTGACCTGCCCGAATCGGCTCCGGACCTCTTCGGCGTGCAAGTACATGGCGTCGCGGTCGACCACGTTGAGCTTGTACGGCTCGGCGTCTGAGCCCAACTTCGCGCACAGTTCGGCCGTCTCGGCAACGGTGTCGCCGTTGACATCCGAAAGGGCCAGTCGGGCACCCTTTTCCGCCAGGTTGAGGGCAAGTGCTCGTCCGATGCCCGACCCTGCGCCGGTGATGGCTGCGACCTTTCCGCCGAAATTCTTCATCCGACGTTCGCGTCCGACACGCTAGCGGTCGCGGCCGCTACCACGGACTTGGCAAAGGCTCCGATCTCGGTAATTGCCCGGCGCGCATCGGGATTGACGTCTGCGCCGATCTGGAATACGTGCGGTGCGCGGTCCCAGATCTGGAGCCAGTTCACCACGCCGTCTTCGTCGAGCCGCTGTGCAAGCCGGACTGCGTCGTTGCGGAGCATCTCGCGAGAGCCGACCTGCTGCAGGAACGGGCCGAGCCCCGCGAGATCGCTCTCGACGGGAGAGTTGGTCTCCGGGTCGGTACCGTTCTTGGTCACGAACACGTCGTTGATGAATTTGAGCGTCGCGGCAGGGAACATCGCGTCGGGGTACGCGCGCCGTGGCGGCAGCTTCGGCGCCATATCGCTATCGGTGAGTGCGGATATGAGCACCTGCCCGGCGGGCAACGGCAGGCCTTCCTCTTTGACGCGCAACGCGGTCATCGCAGCGAGGAAGCCGCCCGCGGAATCGCCGGCGAAAACAACGGTTGCAGGGTTGATTCCCGACGCGAGAAGGTGGCGGTACGCATCCAGGCCGTCTTCTACCGAGTCGTGGATGCTGTGCAGCGGAAGCATCCGGTAGTCGACACTTAGCACGCGCGCTTTGGCAGCGCGGGAGATATGGCTGATCATGCGGCGGTGCGTACCCAGGCCGCACGTGATGAAGGCGCCGCCGTGAAAGTACAAGATGGTGGGGTTGCCCGCGTTGCCCGCATTGGGTGCGATGACCCATTCGGCGCGGCACTGGGGGAGTTGGACCTTCTCGATCCGGGTGTCCTTGATCGGACGCATGAATGCGGTCGCTATATCCGGGACGGCTAACGACTTGCTCTGCAACGTTTCTGGATTGACGCGGTTGATCACGCGGCCGAGCATCGTCACAGCGAACAGCAGCGGCTTGAGCGTCTTGGCCATTGCCACCGCGTTGACCCGGGTCTGCCAAGCAGCAGGGCCGAACTCCTGAACGTTCGGTCGATCCCATTCCGAAGGGGACAGCCGTGCATTGCTAAAGTCGAGAGACATCGTTGTTTCTCCTGGCGAAGTCGAAATACCGGTACTATCAGTACTCTGTACCGGCGGTAGTTTCCCATTGCACATGCGACGGTGTCAAGGATCGAAGCGACATTCCCACCCGGGCTAAGACGTGGACGGCTCCGGCCGGCGGACAGCCAACTGTGGCGACGGCGGCTCGTTCGCGAGTTCTGCAACGAGGTTGTCGATGTCTGTCGGCTTACCGAAGTAGTAGCCCTGGACCAGGGAGAACCCCATCGATTCGAGGACGTTCGCCTGGTGCAATGTTTCGACGCCCTCGGCTATCACCGGCAGGCCAAGGGCCGTGCTGAGCAGCGCAATGACCTCGAGCAGTGGAGGCGGCTCGGCTTCGGTCGAGATCGCGGAAACGAATGATCCGTCGAGCTTCAGATAGTCCGTCGGTAGCGTCTTGAGTCTGCTCAACGACGAGTAGCCGGTGCCGAAATCGTCGATCGCGATCCGGATACCCCGCGCGCTGAGCTCGCGCAGATTTGCGATCGCACACGGCGTATCGACGTCGAGCACGCTCTCGGTGACCTCGAGGACCAGTTGGTTCGCCGGCCAGTTTGTGGCGCGCAGGACGTCGTCGACGTGGGATACGTAGTCCTTGTCGACGAGTTCGATTCCGGAGACATTGACGTTCAAGATCAGCGGACGATCCGGGATTATCTCTTGGAGCTTGTGCACGTCGCGACACGCCCTGCTCATGACGAACTTGTCGAGGCTCGAGATCAGGTCGTTCTCTTCGGCGACTCGGACGATCTCCTCTGGAGTGGCGTCGGGCTGAGTTTCCGACGTCCACCGCACAAGTGCCTCGACGCCGACAGTGGTTGCCTTGCCACCGTCGAGGCTGACTATCGGCTGGTAATGCACGTCCAGGTGCTCCCGAGCGAGCGCTTCGAGGAGTTCGACAGCCAACGGAGGCCGCCGCGAGGATTCGAGGACGGTCCTGTTCCGACCGGCCTGCTTGGCGCGATACAAACCGACGTCGGCGCGGCTGACAAGGAAGGATGCGGATTCGCCCGGCTGCACGATGTGACGCCCGCGGAGCAGCCCATCGAGATGGCGGTGCGGAAGCGTTCGGTGATCGCGATCGCGCCTTGCTCGTTCGTGTCCGGCAGCAGCAGCGCGAACTCGTCGCCGCCATAGCGTGCAAGGACCTGTTTGGGTGCGAGTATGTCGCTCCACGATTCGGCGATATCGCGCAGTACGCCATCGCCTGCGCGATAGCCGTGTTGATCGTTGATCGAGCCGAACCGGTCGACGTTGAAGAGGACAAGGGCCGGTCGCGTCCCCGAGCGCGGCACGCGAGCAATCTCGTGGTTGAGCACGCGGTCGAATCCGCGGCGGTTCAGCAATCCGGTCAGGACGTCGATATCGGCATCGGAAGCCAGGCGGCCGAGGACGCCGACAACACCACCGACCGCGACGGTGGCACCGGACGCGATCAGTCCCGACCACCAGGGCAAATCGGGTCGTGACGCCAGCACGGTCATGCAGCATGCGACTGCGAAGCCGATCTGTGCGGCGGCCATCATCCAAGAAAAGAAGAATGCGGCGTCGCAGGCGATAAAGACATAAAAGGTCGCCAGCGACAACGCGGCGGTATTGCTCGTCGATTGCGCGATCGCGATGGTGATCAACAATGTCGCAACTGTCACGAGCGCCTGATGCGACCGCAAATGTAGGCGATCACCCCAGATCAACAGACCGATTCCGAACAAAACAGATGCCAGCGCCGCGGCGGAAACGATAATCAGATTTCCCGGGCCTTCAGGCATAAGTGCCGTGATCCAGACGCCGAGAAGACCACCCATCAGGAACAGCGCGCCTGTGGTCCGTGCCATCACGGTCGAGGTTGCGAGCGCGGAAGGGGCGCGCACCCGGACACCTTGATCGCTTCGCGTTCGGGGTCCTCCACCTCATCACATTACCCAGCCTGGACGGACTTTCCCCCGGTTCTATCGGCAGTGAGCTATTTGTGATCCGGACTTTTCCAACAATTGATGCTGTGGCGCACCTTTTACGCAATCGAAACCGTTGAGCTTTCGTGATTTTCGGCATACGGTTTCGCGGCACTAGGCGCGCACCACCAGCTGGCTCTCCATCGCAGGTAGGCCCTTATGCTCAGCGTCGCGAACAGACGATGCGTAGGTGCGGTGCTGTTCGTGGTCGGCCTTGCGATCGCCGCTCCCAGCGCAGTGTCGGCTACACCGATTCCGTCGGGTACGCCGATTACCCGAAACGACCTGACACCGAATCCGACCGGCAAGATCGCCGAGCCTGCCGACGACGTCGCCCATCCGGGCGTACTCACCGAGTGGTGTGCGGCTCCACGGCGGCCACGCGTTGCACTCGTTGAACACTGCGGCAGGAATCATCAGCGGCGTCGACGTAGTCGACAACAGCGGAACCGTGCGCCCGGTATCAGCGGATTTCTACATCTCCGCGGTGCCCGTCGACCGGGCAATCGATCTGCTGCGGACACAGGAGCTCCTGCGGCTCGACCCACAACTCGATGCCATCAAGGATTTACGGGTCCACGTCGTCAGCATGGAAGGCGCAAACCAGGGTGGGCGGATCGCTGCGCAGGCCGTCCTCGATGCCGCGGGCAGCAACACCGAGCGCGTGGTTCGCTACGACTACTACACACCGCCGCAGCTGGACCCACTCAAGGCTATGGATGCGCAGCGATTCGCCGCCGGTCAGCCGAATATCTTCGAAGTGCGTTAGCGCCAGACCGTCGCCGGGTCCGTCGCTTCGCGTGGCGCCGGGACCGGAACCCCGTTCGGTGTCCGCGAGAAGCGCGGCGCCGGGAGATGCTGGGTCACGCCGTCGAGGTCGATCAACGAACCGCGAGCAGCGATGTGCGCGTCCTTCGGTGCCTCTGCGAACGTCAACACAGGCGTCGTGCAGGCGTCGGTGCCGTCGAAAATCGCCGCCCATTCGTCGCGGGTCTTCGACTTGAACTTCGCGGTGAAGATCTCACGCAGCGTGTCCTGGCCGGCCGGGTCGATTTGGAACGGCAGGTCGGCCGCGTCGAGTTCGAGGCCCTTGAGCAGCTCGGCGTAGAACTGCGGCTCGATCGCGCCGACGGCCATGTACTTGCCGTCGGACGTCTCGTAGGTGTCGTAGTACGCGGCGCCGGTGTCGAGGAAGTTCGTCCCGCGCTCGTCGGTCCACATGCCCTGGCCGCGGAAGCCCCAGATCATGTGCGACAAGGCAAGAGCGCCGTCGACCATCGCGGTGTCGACGACCTGGCCCTTGCCCGACGTCTGCCGCTCGACGAGTGCAGCCAAGATGCCGAAGACCAGGAACATCGAGCCGCCACCGAAGTCGCCGACCATGTTCAACGGCGGAACCGGACGCTCACCCTTGCGGCCGATCGCGTGCAGCACTCCGGTGAGCGAGATGTAGTTGATGTCGTGACCCGCACGATCCGCGAGCGGACCCTCCTGGCCCCAGCCGGTCATCCGCCCGTAGACCAGTCGCGGGTTGCGCGCCAAAGCGTCGTCGGGGCCGAGGCCGAGGCGCTCGGTCACACCCGGGCGGAAGCCCTCGATCAGGACGTCGGCGCGCTCGATCAGATCGAGCACGATCTCCTTGTCCGCGGGATCCTTGAGGTTCGCTTCGATGATGGTGCGGCTACGCAGCTGCTGGTCGTTCGGGACGTTCGCCGGACGAATCTGACCCGCTCGCTGCACGCGGACAACATCGGCGCCGAGGTCGGCAAGGAGCAAAGCCGCATGCGGGCCTGGGCCGATGCCTGCCAGCTCGAGAACTCGAATACCCGCGAGTGGACCCTGTTTCGGTGCTGCTTCGTTGGACACGACATTGACAATAACCTGTGCGTCTTTTCGGAGCGCGGGCCCACCGAAAGGACGCACGAGCGGGCAGGCCTTAAGGTCGCATCATGAGCGCTGGCGGCGAGGTACTCGTCGGAATTGTCATCTTGATCGGGCTGATAGGCGTCGTACTTCCGATCCTGCCGGGGGTGCTGCTGATCCTCGGTGCGATCGGCGTGTGGGCGTTCTTCGAAGGTTCCGGTGCCGGGTGGGCGGTCTTCGCGGTCTGCGCAGTGCTGCTCGCCGTATCGGCCGTCATCAAATACACCTGGCCCGGCAAGAATTTGCGCGTGGCAGGGGTGCCGACGCGGTCCATTGTGATCGGCGCGTTAGTGGGCATTGTCGGCTTCTTCGTGGTCCCGATTGTCGGCCTGTTTCTCGGCTTCATTCTCGGTGCGTATCTCTCCGAAGTGCAGCGGTTGCGCCGCCACGACGAGGCATGGCGGGCCACGTTGCACGCGACAAAGGCGGTCGGCCTCTCGATGCTGATCGAGCTACTCGGGGCGTTGCTTGCAGCTGGCGTCTGGCTGACAGCAGCGATAGCGCTCTAGCCGTCGGCCGCCCTCAGTCGACGACCGGGAGCGGTTTGGTCTTCTGCGTGCGACCATCGCCATCATTCGGCCGGTCGAGACGCGGAAGCCGCCTCGTTTTCATACCGACCGCACGCCGCGGTTCCCGACGGGGCTTCGGCGGTAGGCGGTAGAAAGCCCGGGCGTTGGTGTCCATTACGGCCTCGACGCCATCGCCGACGGCCTGCGAGATCATGTCGAGGTCCGACGCGTCGAAAGCCCTGCGGGCACGTGTTCCCGGTAGGTCCGTTCCGAACATCAGAGCCTGCGGGCTCACAGCGTGAATCCGCCGAAGTGCGTCGGGAACGTCGAAGTCGACCCGGCCGAAGCCGGTTGCCTTGACCCGCGCGCCGCGATCGACCAGATCGAGCAGATACGGCTGCGCCTCCGCAGACATCCCGAGGTGATCGATGCTTACGGCGGGCAGCTTCGACAGGACCGGCTCCAGCGACGGCAGCAGCGACCCGTCGACGTACAGCTCGACATGCCAGCCCACGAGCTCGAACGCGCGTAGCGCCTGGTGAGTGAGCAAAGCAATGTCCATCGCACCGCGGCGCAGGTTGAACCGCACTGCGCGGACGCCTGCCCGGTCGAGCGCGAGGATGTCGTCGTCGGTGGCATCGGCATCGAGCTGTGTGACCCCGACCCAGCCCTCACCGAGTTCGGCGAGGGCGGCGAGGAGATAGCTCTGGTCGGTGCCCTGAAACGAAGCGGTAACCACTGCGCCGCCGTCGATACCCAACCCAGACGTCTGGGCGCGGTAGTCCGCGATCGTGAACGGGTCGGGTAAAAATCCGTCGTTCTCGATCAGCGCGAACCGCGGATCGATGATGTGAAGATGGGCGTCGAACACACCCATCAGCATGCCCTAGGAAACGGCCGAGATGTCAGTTAGGGCATGCAATTGCGGCGAATAACACGTTGCAAATTCAGGCTTTGTGCGGTTCGCTCGCGCGGAGCATGTCTTCGCGCTCGACGACCTTGATTCGTTCGCGTCCTTCGGGCTCGCCGAGAGACCGTTCGTGGGCATCGAGGCGGTACCAACCGTCCCAGGTGGTGAATGGAATCTGCTTGCCCTCGAGGAATTCGATGATCGAGTTCTCGTCGGGTTCGGCGGCACCGGCGAAGGTTTCGGCGTCGTCGAGCAGGCACGCCACCGTCTCGTTGGCGTCGCCCTTGGTGTGCCCGATCAGACCGACCGGGCCACGCTTGATCCACCCGGTGACATAGGTCGAGGGGATCGGGGTGCCGGAATCGTCCAACACGCGTCCGGCCTCGTTCGGGACAGTGCCGGCCTGATCGTCGAACGGCAGGTCCGACACGTTCTGCGACAGGTATCCGACGGCGCGGTAGACGGCTCCGAGTTCCCATTCCTTGAACTTGCCGGTGCCGCGGACGTTGCCGGTGCCATCAAGCTCAGTTCGTTCGGTTCTTAATCCGACAACCTTGCCGTCGGCGCCGAGGATCTCGGTCGGGGATTCGAAGAAGTGCAGGAACAGTTTGTGCGGGCGGTTGCCGACGTCGCGGATCGCCCAGTCCTGGATGGTGTTGGCGACCATGTCGACGATCTTGGAGTTACGCCGAGCGGCTTCGGAACCCTCGTCGTAGTCGATGTCCTCGGGGTCGACGATGACCTCGATGGTCGGCGAGTGGTCGAGTTCGCGCAGCTCGAGCGGGGTGAACTTCGCCTGCGCGGGTCCGCGACGACCGAAGACGTGGACCTCGACGGCCTTGTTGGCGTTGAGGCCTTCGTAGACGTTGGCGGGGATCTCGGTGGGCAGCAGCTCGTCGCCGGTCTTGGCTAGCACGCGGGCGACGTCGAGTGCGACATTTCCCACACCTAGAACGGCAACTTTGGCGGCGTCTAATGGCCACTGACGCGGCACGTCGGGGTGCCCGTCGTACCAGGAGACGAAGTCGGCGGCGCCATAGGAGCCCTCGAGGTCGACACCGGGGATTTCGAGTGCGCGGTCGGCGTTGGCGCCGGTGGAGAAGATCACCGCGTCGTAAAAGCGCCGCAACGTCTCCAGATTGATGTCGGTGCCGTACTCGATGTTGCCGAGCAGCCGAACGTGTTCCTTGTCGAGCACCTTGTGCAGGGCGGTGATGATGCCCTTGATGCGCGGGTGGTCGGGTGCGACGCCGTAGCGGATGAGGCCGAAGGGGGCAGGCATCCGTTCGAAGAGATCGATGCTGACGTCGGCGTCGGACTTCATCAACGCGTCGGCGGCGTAGATCCCAGCCGGTCCCGAACCGATGATCGCCACGCGAAGTGCGCGGGCCTGGGCGGGCGAGGATTGCGTGCTGGCCTGGACAGTCATCTTCTAACGTGCACCTTTGCAATAAGTGGACGATCGCTATGCGCCTAGCTTTTGATCTTAAGCTAAGCCATACCTAACAAGCGTCACGGTGTCAGTTGACGCAAACGTCGGCGGACGCAGCTCGGAAGTTTGCATTCTATCGGGTGCAGCATGCCCTCGTTTGCCCCCGTCCACTGTGGACGGGGAAGATCGCGCCTATGACCGATACCGAGAAGTCAGCCGCGGGGCTTCGCACCGCAGTCCCGTTCTTCGCTGCTCTCGCGATCGTCGCGTTGATTGTTGCGGCGATCGTCATTGCGGGAATCGTGTCTCCCGCCGAAGACAATGTAACCGAGTCCGACCGTCTTCAGGTCGCTGTTGCCGACTTTGTCGGCGCCCACAACGGCGACGATGACCTGCGAAAACGATCGACCGAGTGCGAAGGGTTCGACGAGAAGAACTCAATGCTTGCCGGACGCGACGGAAACGTCACGATCAAGCTGATCGAGGGTATGGAAGTCAACGGCGATCGAGGTAAGGCGCAGGTGACCACCGAGGTCGACGGCAAGGATCCCAAGACCGATACCTGGAACTTCGTCCGCAGTGACGGCACGTGGCGCGTCTGCAACTGACCGTCCGTATTTCGGGCGACGACGGCCGTTAGCGCCCGTGTATTATCTGCTCAGGTCATGAGTACCAGCGCATAGCCCCGGCTTGCTGGTCGGCAACCCTCCTCCGCGGTGGGGTGCTCCGGGTGACGACCTGGCTGTGTTCCACTCCCGGACACGGCAAGCGCGGACTCCACGGCCATTGCAGTGCCGACGAGTCCAGAGCACTGTGAAAGGCGTAAACGTGAGCTATGCAGGGGATATAACTCCACGCGAGGCTTGGGATCTGTTGCGTGAGCACCCGGATGCCGTCCTCGTCGACGTCCGGACCGAAGCCGAATGGAAATTCGTCGGCGTACCCGATACGACGTCCATCGAACGTCCGACCATCTTGATCGAGTGGGTCAGCACCGCCGGCGCGCGCAACGACAACTTCGTAGGTCAGCTGAAGGAAGCCGGTATCGACGGCGAGCGCCCTGTCGTGTTCCTGTGCCGTTCGGGCCAGCGTTCGGTCGGCGCAGCGAAGGCGGCAACCGCCGCTGGGATCGAGCCGTCCTACAACGTCCTCGAAGGCTTCGAAGGGCCGATCGATGCCGAGGGTCATCGCGGCACCATCGGCTGGAAGGCCATCGGCCTACCGTGGCGGCAGTCATGAGCGACATCAGTAGGCCAAAGGGCGGCGCGTTCGAGAAGCCGTTGCCTGCCGGAGTAGGACCGGCGACGATCGGCGTGCGTGGTGGCTTGATGCGTTCCGGCTTCGAAGAGAACGCCGAGGCGCTATATCTGACGTCGGGCTTCGTCTACGAAAGTGCCGGCGCCGCGGAAGCCGCCTTCACCGGCGAGGTCGACCATTTCGTGTACTCGCGTTACGGCAACCCGACGGTGGCCATGTTCGAAGAGCGGATGCGGCTCATCGACGGCGCAGAGGCTTGCTTCGCTACGGCGAGCGGAATGTCGGCGGTATTCACGGCACTCGGTGCGCTGCTGAAGGCGGGAGACCGCCTCGTTGCGGCCCGCAGCCTGTTCGGCTCCTGTTTCGTGGTCTGTAACGAGATCCTGCCGCGCTGGGGTGTGGAAACCGTGTTCGTCGACGGTGCAGACCTCGAGCAGTGGGAGGAGGCGCTGTCGGTGCCGACCACCGCTGTGTTCTTCGAGACGCCGTCGAACCCGATGCAGTCGCTTGTCGATGTCCCGCGCGTCGTCGAACTTGCACATGCCGCCGGTGCGCAAGTGGTGCTGGACAACGTCTTTGCCACACCTTTGTTGCAGCGCAGCTTCGAACTCGGTGCCGATGTCGTCGTGTACTCGGGTACCAAGCACATTGACGGTCAGGGTCGCGTGCTCGGCGGCGCGATACTCGGTACCCAGGAATACATCGATGGCCCGGTGAAAACCCTTATGCGCCATACAGGTCCGGCCTTGAGTCCATTCAACGCGTGGACTCTGCTCAAGGGTCTCGAGACGATGCCTTTGCGCGTGAACCACTCGGTGGGTTCGGCGTTGACGATCGCGAAGTTCCTCGAGGGTCACAAATCGGTGAGCTGGGTGAAATACCCGTTCCTGGAGTCACATCCGCAATACGAGCTGGCCAAGAGTCAGATGAGCGGCGGCGGAACGGTCGTCACCTTCGAATTGGATGCGCCCGAGGGTCTCGGCAAGAAGCGCGCGTTCGAGGTGCTCGACGCGTTGCGCATCATCGACATCTCCAACAACCTCGGCGACGCCAAATCGCTGATCACTCATCCCGCGACCACCACGCACCGTGCCATGGGGCCGGAAGGTCGTGCAGCGGTGGGGATTACCGATTCTGTCGTGCGAATCTCCGTGGGGCTCGAGGACATCGAAGACTTGCTCGGCGATCTGGACCAAGCGCTGTCCTGATCGGAGTCAGTGGATCCTTCGCTCCGTCAGGGCTGGTGAGGGGACCCCCGGCTCCGTCGACGGGGCCGCTCAGGCGATGGTCACGAGCTCGGTGATGTCGTCGGACGGCAGCGGGCCGTCGACGATCGCGCTCACCCACATGTTGTTGAGGAAGATGTCGCCGCCGTGGTTGTCGAGAAATGCGGTATCGGCGGAGTCGCGGCCGGTGGCGATGCGAACCAACGTCGAACGCGGTGCGAGGCAGGTGGCATCGACGACCCGCCACACACCGTCGATGTATGCCTCGGCGACCGCGTGAAAATCCATCGGAACGCAGCCCGGTGCGTATACCGCCGTCAGCCTCGCCGGGACGTTCACGGCGCGTAGCAACGCGACGACCAGATGGGCGTAGTCGCGGCACACCCCGGCGCCGGACAGCAGCGTGTCGGCAGCACCGTCGATGGGATCGCTGCTGCCGGGTACGTAACTGATTCGCGCGCCGACCCACGACGACACCTTGGCAAGCAGCTCAGCATGCGGGTCGACATTGCCGAATTCGGTTGCGGCGAAACCGTAGAACTTGTCGCACTCGGCGTAACGGCTCGGACGCAAGTACAGGGCAAGGTCGTAGTCCGACGCAGGCGCGGTCGGTGACTGACCGATGAGAGTTGCTTCGTAGTGCACCTGCAGATTGCCTGCGGCGCATGGGAATTTGTGGATACGTGTGCCGTGCGTACCGATGATCTCCAGCGGCTCAACCTTCTTGCCGCCCAGTTCGAACACCAACGACTCGGTCAGCTCCGCGCCGGGGTGCTGAGCGACGGCGATCTGAAATTCGAGGACGGTGGCGTCGTTGATCTCGACATCGAGATGAGTGGAGACATAGCGTTTCACAAGTTGATCCTGCCAGGGTCAGGCTTCGTCCGCGCGACGAGAGTCACTGTAAGTACTTCCGGAACCACTCCGAGGCGAGCCGATCCACCGTAGCGGCACTGCGTGTCTGCGGCGCGGGTTCGGTGCCGGGGGGTTCGGCAAGGTTGTGCCCCATTCCCGCAACCTTCTCGTACCGCGTGCGATCAGGGTCGGCGTATGCGGCAGCCAGCGTGTTGTGCTGCGCCTTCGCGGCTGCGCGGAAGCCCTCATCGTCGTCCGCGCCGACGATCGACAGGACCGGCAATTCGCCACGGCCCCTTGTCATTTCGAGCGCTCGCGCCACGAAGTCGAAGCGGTCCGATACTTTTCGCGCCGCATCCGACCACGGGTAGGCGAACCCGAACCGGCGTTCGCCAGCCTCGATTCCCTTCCGCAGCGCGATCAATGGACTCACCAGAACGGCGGCCGACACCGGGATCGTGCTCTCGGCGAGCACCGTCTGCGCAACACATGCACCCGCCGAACCACCGAGAAAGCCGATCGCGCCATCCCCGAATCCGAGAACTCCTCGCAATTCGTCGAATGCCGGCGCGAATTCCGCGGCGGCTTGGCTGATCACCGGATCGAACAGTTCGAGTACCGCATCGGCCATGCCGAGTCGCGTCAGCTCTTCCGCACCGCCTGCCGGGGTTCGTGAACCGCAGAGCGGAAGTCCGAGATAGATCCGCCACGCGTCGACGCCAGCAAGAGGTAGCGCGCTCGCGAACGCCGACTCGGTGCACGGTGGGTCCATCAAATGCCAGGCCACGACGATGGGTGTGGTCGGTGTCGGTGTGCTTGCCGGCGACTTGGCCAGATACGGAACGCCGGCAGCGACGCCAACTTTGTGTCGGGGAAGCGCAACCATGTGTCGAATACAACCACAGGTTCAGAAGGGGTTTCCTGTCCTCCCGATCAGATCGGCAACCGACTCGAGTACCAGCGTCGGCCGATACGGGAAGAGGTCGACGGTCTCGCGTGTCGAAATTCCAGTCAGCACAAGGATGGTCCGCAAGCCGGCTTCGAGGCCGGACACGACGTCGGTATCCATCCGATCGCCGATCATCAACGTGTTCGCCGAGTGCGCACCGATCGCCCGCAACGCCGATCGCATCATCAAAGGATTGGGCTTGCCGACGTAGTAGGGCTCGCGGCCGGTGGCACGGGTGATCAACGCCGCAACCGAACCGGTCGCCGGCAGCGATCCCTCACGGGACGGTCCGGTGGCGTCCGGGTTTGTCGCGATGAACCGCGCACCACGTTCGACCAGCCGAATCGCCTTGGTGATCGCCTCGAACGAATAGGTTCTGGTTTCGCCGAGCACTACGTAGTCCGGATCGGTATCGGTGAGGACGTAGCCGATGTCGTGCAGGGCGGTCGTCAGCCCGGACTCGCCGACGACGTACGCGCTCCCGCTGGGACGCTGATTCTTCAGGAACGTCGCAGTGGCGAGAGCCGACGTCCAGATCGATTCCTCCGGTATGTCGAGGCCCGTCAGTCGAAGGCGCGCCTGCAGATCACGCGGGGTGCGGATCGAATTGTTGGTCAGCACCATGAACGGCGTGCCGTTGTGCTGCAACTCCGCAAGGAACTTGTCGGCACCGGGGATCAAGTGCTCTTCATGGACGAGCACGCCGTCCATGTCCATCAGATACGAAAGCTGCGTGTCATCGGCGTCAGTCGTCACCGCTCCATTGTGCGGGTCGCGTGCACAACTATGGTTCGGAGCAGCGTTTCCCATACGCGAACCCACCCCGGAGGTGCCTGTGGCTCGGCTGATCGACAAAGTAGCTCGGCTCGTGCTGGGATCGATGGTCGCTGTTCCCGACGCGGTGTCGGATCGCGTTACCTTGTTCCGGCCCACCGTGGACGGTCAGCGGCTGAGCCCGCTCGTCTACCTCGCGATGGTGGTGATGAAACGCGAATTGCTGGCCAAGACTCCGCCGACGGCATTCAGTCGGCGACGGATGGACTGGTCGATGCAGCTTATCGATCCTGGGACGACGCGTCGGATCACGGTCACCGATATCGCGATCGAGGGCCCGGCCTGCACATTGCCGGCCCGGCTCTACGAGCCCGAAGGACTGTCGAGCCAGGCGGGCCTGGTTGTGCTGGTTCACGGCGGCGGTTGGCACGTCGGCAGCGTCGTGGGATACGACCCGTTTGCCCGGTTCTACGCGGACAAGGCAGGTGTCAAGGTCCTCTCCGTCAGTTATCGGCTTGCGCCGGAACATCCATTTCCAGCCGCCTTCGACGACGTGGTTGCGGGCTATCGCTACGCGGTCGACAACGCCGAAAGGTTCGGTGTGGATCCTGCGCGAATCGGCATCAAGGGCGACAGTGCAGGCGGCAATCTCGCGGCGGCAGTGGCGCTTCACCTCGGGGCGGACCCGATTTACCGACCGGTGGTTGTCGTACTCGAATACCCTTGCGTCGACCCTGAACTCGATCGCTATGAATCCACCGACTTGTTCGACATCCCGCTGGATCGCGG
Organism: Mycobacteriales bacterium; assembly: GCA_038256175.1. Taxonomy (GTDB): domain Bacteria; phylum Actinomycetota; class Actinomycetes; order Mycobacteriales; family Mycobacteriaceae; genus Antrihabitans. The sequence continues at coordinate 16,756 of JBBSKP010000003.1, read as the reverse complement.
CTGTGTCGCCCGGGCTGTGCAGTGGTACACCCCGGATCGTGCCCTGCGTGCTGATCCGCGCGCCTGGGTTATGGCGGCGACCGACTTGACCGCGATGCCACCGACCTACATTGCAACGGCCGGAATGGACGTCTTACGGGATCAGGGCGAGGCGTTCGGCGAGCGGTTGCGAGAAGTAGGCAACGAGGTGGTCATTCGCCGATTCCCCAACCTGCCGCACGGGTTCGCCAGCATGTTGGTGGATCCCGAATCATGTTCTGCAGCCGAGGAAATTGCCAACTTCGTCGGCAGCCGGCTCGGCTGAGTCAGCTGGCCGATCGCGCCATCGTGGTGAGCGCCATCGGGTGCTCTCGGCGCCACCGTTACCCTCGGAGTTGTTGATCGGCGGGCCGCAGCAAAGGAGCAGAGCGTGACAGAACTGAAGCTTGGGTACAAGGCGTCCGCGGAACAGTTCGGTCCGCGCGAACTGGTCGAGTTGGCTGTCCTCGCGGAGGAACACGGCCTCGACAGCGCGACCGTGAGCGATCACTTCCAGCCATGGCGCCACAACGGTGGCCACGCACCTTTCTCGATCGCGTGGATGACGGCGGTCGGCGAACGCACCAAGCGGATTCAGCTGGGCACTTCCGTCATGACCCCGACCTTCCGCTACAACCCTGCCGTCGTGGCGCAGGCCTTTGCGACGATGGGATGCCTGTATCCGGGCCGCGTGATGCTCGGTGTCGGCACCGGTGAGGCGTTGAACGAGATCGCCACGGGCTTCGACGGCGAGTGGCCCGACTTCAAGGAACGCTTCGCGCGCTTGCGTGAGGCGGTCGCGTTGATACGGGAGCTGTGGCTCGGCGATCGCGTCGATTTCGAGGGCGAGTACTACACGACCAAGGGCGCCTCGATCTACGACGTCCCCGACGGCGGGTTGCCGATCTATATCGCCGCGGGCGGTCCCGTTGTCGCGCGTTACGCCGGGCGAGCAGGTGACGGCTTCATCTGCACCTCGGGCAAGGGGATGGACCTCTACACCGAGAAGTTGATGCCTGCGCTCGCCGAAGGCGCCGAAAAAGCGGAACGCACTGTGGCAGACATCGACCGGATGATCGAAATCAAGATCTCCTACGACACCGATCCCGAACTGGCCCTGGAGAACACGCGATTCTGGGCGCCGCTGTCACTGACGGCCGAGCAGAAGCACGACATCCACGATCCGATCGAGATGGAAGCCGCCGCAGACGCACTGCCGATCGAGCAGGTCGCCAAACGGTGGATCGTCGGGTCCGATCCGGATGACGTCGTCACCCGGATTCAGCCGTACCTCGACGCCGGACTCAACCATCTCGTCTTCCACGCACCGGGTCACGACCAGAAGCGCTTCCTCGAACTCTTCGAGCGCGACCTCGCACCCCGGCTGCGCGCGCTGGGGTAGGAACTCGGTCGAGCGGGCTACCAGTGTTCAGATTCCGAGGAAAATTGAACCGTGGTAGCCCGTTCGGCGCGGAGCGCTAGCGGCGGGTGAGCGCGAACATTCGCAGGTCGCGGTCGGTCCTGTCGAGATAGGTCTCGTAGTTGCCGGCCATCTCGACGAAGTCGCGGTACAACTGATCCTTCTCGGCTCCGACGATGGGCGTTGCGACGACATCGATGTCCGCGCCGCCCATCGTGACGTGCGCATTCGGATTCGCGAGCAAGTTACCGGTCCATGCGGGGTGGTGTGCCTGACCGAAATTGCTGCCGACGACCACCAGTCGATCGCCGTCGCGGACGTACAGCAACGGGCTCGAGCGTGGCTGTCCCGACTTGCGACCTGTCGTCGTCAACAACACGATTTGTAGGCCGATCGGGCCGAGGATCGTGCGGCGGCCTTTCGTTCGGGCCAGGATCTTGCGGTCGAGTGGTGTCAGTGTTCGGATCATCCACGAACCGACATGTGTCCCAGCGAAGGCCGGAACGTACTTCTTGAGAATCGGGGTCTGGTGACCCCACCGCACGTCGGGAAACGCATCATCAGCCATGGGCGAATTATGCACCCAACTAAGCTTCCGCCCATGGCAACTTCGGAGTCGGCCTTGGAACGAACGTCGAGTGTGTACATTGCGTCCGCCGAGGGCGACACCGGAAAGTCGACCGTCGCGCTCGGTGTATTGCGCGCGTTGTGCGTGACCACCGCCCGTGCGGGCGTCTTTCGGCCGATCGCGCGCTCGACGACCGAACGCGACTACGTTCTCGAGCTGCTGCTCGAGCACAGCACCACCGACCTCACTTACGAACAGGCCATCGGCGTCAATTACGAACAGGTCCATGAGGATCCAGAGGCCGCGCTCAGCGAGATCGTGATGCGTTATCACTCGGTCGCAGAGCAATGCGACTCCGTCGTGATCGTAGGCAGCGACTACACCGACATCGTCAGCCCGAGCGAGCTGAACTTCAATGCGCGGATCGCGGTGAACCTTGGTGCGCCAGTCTTGCTGGCGGTGCGTGGATCTGGGCGGACGCCAGAGGAGATCTTGCACCTGGTTCAGGTCTGCGAGCAGGAGCTTGCCAGCCAACGAGCGCATCTGGTCGCCGTCATCGCAAACCGTTGCGACCCCGACAAGCTCGATGACGTCACCAAAGCCCTCGAGCCGATCGGTGTGCCGTCGTGGAGCTTGCCCGAGGTCCCGCTGTTGATGGCGCCGACGATGGCCGAGCTGCTGACGGCCATCAAGGGCGAGCTGTACAGCGGCGATCCCGAACTATTGCAGCGTGAAGCGTTGAAAGTAATGGTCGGCGGGATGACCGCAGAGCACATTCTCGAGCGGCTTACCGACGGCGTGGTGGTCATCGCGCCCGGCGATCGGTCGGACGTGTTGCTCGGTCTCGTCAATGCGCATGAGGCGGAAGGGTTTCCGTCGCTTGCCGGGATCATCATGAACGGTGGAATGCTGCCGCACCCCGCGGTCGCGAAACTGATGGAAGGGCTCAAACCTCGGCTACCGATTCTGACAACCGGACTCGGAACATTCGATTCGGCAAGCGCCGCGGACCGCACGCGGGGCCGGGTTGCGGTCGGATCGCAGCGCAAGGTCGACACCGCCCTTAGCCTCATGGAGCAACGAGTCGACGCGATGGAACTGTTGCGGCGCATCAATGTTCCGATTCCATCGGTCGTGACGCCGCAGATGTTCGAGTATCAGTTGATCGACCGCGCGCGGGAGAATCGCAAGCACATCGTCCTGCCAGAGGGAACCGACGACCGGATCTTGCGCGCTGCCGGGCGAGTGCTGCAACGCCGGATCGCCGACCTGACGATTCTCGGTGACGAGACCTCAGTTCGCGGCCGGGCCGCCGAACTCGGCGTCGATCTCGACTCGGCGCGGGTGCTCAACCCGCGCGAGTCGGAGTACTTCGAGCAATTCGCCGAACAGTACGCGCAGTTGCGTAAGCACAAGGGAATGACCGTCGAGCGAGCGCGCGAGTACATGGCGGACATCTCGTACTTCGGAACGATGATGGTGCACAACGGGATTGCTGACGGCATGGTATCGGGTGCCGCTCACACCACGGCCCACACGATCCGGCCGTCGTTCGAGATCATCAAAACGGAACCGGGTGTGTCGACGGTGTCGAGTGTCTTCCTGATGTGCCTCGCGGACAAGGTGCTCGCCTACGGCGACTGCGCAGTGGTACCCGATCCGACCGCTGAGCAGCTGGCCGACATCGCAATATCCTCGGCGCAGACTGCTGAGCAGTTCGGCATCGAACCGCGAATCGCGATGCTGTCCTACTCGACCGGCGAATCCGGTACCGGCGCCGACGTCGACAAGGTCAGGGCGGCGACAAAGCTCGCTCGCGAACGACGTCCGGACCTGTTGTTGGAAGGCCCGATTCAGTACGACGCAGCTATCGAACCATCAGTGGCGAAGGCGAAGCTGCCGGATTCGAAAGTTGCCGGGCGCGCGACCGTCTTCATCTTTCCGGACCTCAACACCGGAAACAACACCTACAAAGCGGTGCAACGAAGCGCCGGGGCCATCGCGGTTGGACCTGTGTTGCAGGGACTCAATAAGCCGGTCAACGACCTTTCGCGCGGCGCATTGGTCACCGACATTGTGAATACGGTTGCGATTACCGCGATTCAAGCACAAGGAAAGTGACAATGACCGGCACCGCAGTTCTGGTAATCAATTCAGGTTCGTCATCGATAAAATACCAGCTCGTAGATCCGGACAGCGGAATCGCGCTGGCATCAGGGCTCGTCGAGCGCATCGGCGAGGACGACGGTCTGATCACCCATCAATGCGGAGACGAGGAGATCGAGCACCGCGGCCCCATCGCCGATCACGCGGCCGGGCTGAGCCTCGTGTTCGGAATGTTCGACAAGACGGGTCACTCCCTTCGTGGCGCAGGCGTCGCTGCGGTCGGTCACCGCGTTGTCCACGGCGGAGAGGTCTTCTACGAACCCACGCTGATCACCGATGCAGTGGTGCAGGAGATTTCGCGGCTGTCGACACTGGCTCCGCTGCACAACCCGCCCAATGTGGTCGGCATCGAGAGCGCACGTGCCTTGCTTCCCGATGTCCCACACGTAGCGATCTTCGACACGGCGTTCTTCCACGGGCTGCCCGCAGCCGCCAAGACGTACGCGATCGATGCGGACCTTGCTCGACAATACGGTGTTCGTCGCTATGGATTCCATGGCACATCGCACGAGTACGTGTCCGGGAAAGTTGCCGCGTTCCTCGGACGGGATCCTGCCGAGCTCAATCAGATCGTGCTGCACCTCGGTAACGGTGCCTCCGCATCCGCGATCCGAGGCGGCGTGGCCATCGACACGTCGATGGGGTTGACTCCGCTCGAAGGTCTCGTAATGGGTACTCGCGGTGGGGATCTGGATCCGGGAATCATTCTGCATTTGCGCCGCAGTGCCGGACTTAATGTCGACGAGATCGACCAGATGCTGAACCGCAGGTCTGGTATCAAGGGTCTATCCGGGGTAAACGACTTTCGCGAACTCACCGGGTTGATCGCCGCCGGCGACACGGCCGCGCAATTGGCCTACGACGTGTACATCCACCGGCTGCGCCGCTACATCGGTGCGTACCTCATCGAACTCGGCGGCGCCGATGTCATTACTTTCACGGCAGGGGTCGGTGAGAACAGTCCTGCCGTTCGCGCCGATGCACTCGCCGCGTTGGAACGCTTCGGGATCGCAGTCGACGCTGAACGAAATTTGGCGAAAAGTCGCGCACCCAGGGTGATTTCGCCGGAGACGGCGCAGGTCACAGTGCTTGTCGTACCAACGAACGAGGAGCTCGCGATCGCGAGAGCCGCCGCGCAGGTTGTGCGTGCATAGTCACTGCCCGATGTGACTATGCACGCACATGGAGCGCTGCTGCTAGCTCAGTGCCATGAGCATCTGGAGGAGGTTGAGGATTGTGCCGAGTTGAGAGCTACCCATGATGTACTCCTTCGGTTTGGCGACTGGCGGGCGTCCCTGCCCCCGACCCATCGGCGCACTCAAAATCATTGGTGGAGATAACTATTGACCCCACCTGTGCTGCCAGTCACGGCCAACGTATCGGACTCGTGTAGCCGGACGGGCATGCGGGGTCGGTATTGTGATGCGTATCACATTGCGACCGGGGGGCGCTTAGAACCAACTCTTCGGACGGATCGCGTTGGCCAGGTCGACGAGCGCGTAGCGGTGCTTGCGGCCGGGTGCGCTGCGGGCCAAAGAACGTAGCCCAGCTTCGATTCCGCACCGGAGGCCCCGTTCGGTGAACGCGACTCCGAGGATCGGCTCGTCCGAGGATTCGGCTACGTTGCTGTCTCGAACCCAGCCGAGTGCGGCGCCCAGGACCAGGGTGCGCATCTGCGGTGCCCGGCTCTCATCGGGTGGAAGCGCTTTGACCCGATCGGCTGCCCTACGCAACAAGGACTCGTCAAGTGGACTGCTGGACAACAGGATCAGAACACTTGTCATACGGGCGACGGTGAAATGTCTGGAGGTGGGCGGCACTTCGTCCAACGCGGCTACCGCGCCCTGTCGCTGACCCCGTTCCACAAGTTGGCGGGCAAGACCGAATGCCGCGCTCACGACGCCATGGTCGGTTCGCCAGACCGTGCGGTAGAGCTTCTCGGCGCACGCCCGCCATTGCTGTGGGTCGGGTGTGTCCCATTGCTGCAGAACCAGTTCCGCGGTCGTGGCGAGCGCTATCTTCGGCGCGATCTCGCCGGGCAAAGCCGACAACACCTGGTCGAAATGTGTAAAGGCATCGTCGAATTCCCCCGCGACCAACGCCGCCATCCCGCTGTACCAGTCGATTCGCCAGTTCGCGCCTGGTGCGACTGCCAAGCGGGAGAGTTGCCGACTGGCGGCCTCTGCGTCGGAGAGATCCAGGTACGCCTTCACCTCAGCGAGTGTTATCTCCAGGTTGAACGACTCGGCCTGCCCCGTGACGGACAGCCCCTTCTCGCGTGCCTGCCGGAGCGAATCGAGCGTTTGCCTCGGCTCGCTGTGCACCGCCGCGGAAAGCAGTGGAGCACAGGGATCGCTCGGATCGATGAGCGGGACAGGTAGCGCCGCAGCGACTTCGAGCGGGCCGATCTCGGTATCGCGCTCGATCCCGTCCGCGTATGCATCGGTCTGACCGACCGCGTAGTCGGTTCCGAAGCTGGTGCGCTGAGGACTGAAAATGGTTGACAGCCTTGGATGTTCGATTCCAGAGTCCTGGGCGAGGATCTCGCGGAGAACGCCGATGAGCTGGCCTGACATCTCGAATGCGGAGTCGAAGCGCAACTTCGGGTCCGCATTGGTCGCCCGCAACAGCAAGCGGTAGAAGTATTCGTACCGCGCGAGCAGCGGCTCTTGTTCGGGAGTCGGGATTCCGTCGAGGTACCGGCCGTGCTTCATCGGCATATCGATCGTCAGCACCGCAAGCGTTCGGCCTACCGTGTAGATATCGGAGGCCACTGTCGGCCCAGTCTTGGCGAGTTCGGGTGCCTGGAAACCTGTTGTCCCGTAGAGGTATCCGTAGGAGTCGATTCCGGCGACAGCCCCGAGGTCGATGAGCTTGAGCTGATCCTCGGTGAGCATGACGTTGTCAGGCTTGAGATCGTTGTACACCAGGCCGGTCGAATGGAGGTAGTCCAGAGCTGGGAGGATCTCGATGATGTACGCGATCGCCAGATCGACGGGAACTCGTTCGGGTGCGTGGGATTTGAGGACATCTTTCAACGAGTGCCCGCCGACGTACTCCATGACGATGTAGCCCATGGGGGTGCCGTCCGGAAGCGGATGCTCGACGAAATTGTGGATCTTGACGATGCTCGGATTCGCCACTTCGGCGAGGAACTGTCGTTCCGCGACGGCTACAGCTTGCGCCTCGGCATCGCCGGTCTGGAGCAAACCTTTGAGGACCACCCACCGGTCGCTGACGTTTCGATCGATTGCGAGGTAGATCCAACCGAGTCCGCCGTGTGCGATGCAGCCCTGAATCTCGTATTGGCCTGCAACGACGTTCCCCTCGTGCAGCTGGGGCCGGAAATCGAACGGTGCGCCGCAGGCTGCGCACACCCCGGCGGCGCGAGCCTTTGTGGAGGCACTGCTGCGGCCGACCGGCTTGTTGCATTTCCAGCAGAAGCGCTTTCCCTCCGCAACAACAGGATTGGTCAGTATCGCGCTCTGGGGATCCAAGGGTGGAACGAACGGGACGGCCACCAATCCACCGCCGAGGCGGCGAACAGTCGGTCGTGAGCGGACGGTACGGCTACTGCGCCCTGACGATCGGGCGGTCGCGGACGTCGCCAACGGATCCGAGCGGGCAGTGCCCTGTGATTGCACCTGTGCCGCTTGGGTTCCGACGTCGCCGTCAGGTTCGATCGCGGCGGCTCGGGTGCCGACCTCGTCGTCGGGTGGCGCGGCGTCGTGTGATTCGGGCATCGGGCTCAGTCCACATACTCGGGTTGCGGCGGCCCCGGCGATGGGCCGAGCACGGTCAACCAGTGATCGTAGATGCGGTTCCAGGTGCCGTCGCCTCGAATCCGCTCCAGCGTCCCGTTGACGAATCGGACCAGATCCTCCTCGTCCTTGCTGATTCCGATTCCGTAGGGCTCAGGACTGATGCTGCCACCGACCACTTCCACGTAGGGATCTTGTGCGGCAAGGCCCGCGAGGATCGAATCGTCGGTGCTCACCGCGTCAACTTGGCGTTGCTGCAGTACAACCAGGCAGTCCGCCCACGTGGGCACTGTCAAAATCGTTGCTGCCGGCTGCATTTGCTGAATGTGTTGCAGCGACGTGGTTCCGCTTACGACGCACACTCGTTTGCCTGCGAGGTCCGAGATGCCTTTGATTCCGGAATCCCGCACGGCGAGCACTCGTTGAGCCGCCTGGTAGTACACTGTGGAGAACGAAACATGCTGCCGTCGTTGGCAATTGATCGTCATGGTTTTCGCGACGATATCGACCGTGTGGTTCTGGAGTGCTGCCTCCCGATCCGCGGAACCGAGAATTCGGTACTCGACGCGTTCGGGGTCGCCGAAGAGATCACGTGCGACTTCCTTGGCGATCTCGACATCGAATCCGACGACCGATCCGGTGAGGGGGTCGCGGAAGCTGAACAGATTGCTTCCGGTGTCGAGTCCCACGATCAGTCGGCCATGGGCGCGGATTGCGTCCAGCGTTGGCCCGGTGCGTAATTCGCTAGGCCGCAGGCTAGCGGTGGGATTGCCGCAGTCGTCGGCGGGTGTAGTCGGTGCGGCAGACACAGGCGGCGCCTCTTGCGCGTTGCCGGGCAACGGCGGTTCGGTGTAGCTGACACTGCGCGCCGCGGGATCTTCGGTGTTTCCTGTTGCGACGGAGCATGCGGAGGAAGCGATTGTTGCGGTCGCCAGCGCTGCGGCCAACACCCTGTGTCGCTTCATCTGTACTCCCGCAGTCGGGTCCATAGGCCGAGCGCGATCCAGAGGCTCGCGACGATCGAGAGCCCGATGGCACCTGGGGAGAGCCCGTCGAGCACAAGTGCCGCGCGGGATACGTTGGATCGCAGATCGTTTCGAGTTTCGGTGATGGCTCGTTCGATGTCGCTGTCCAGCTTTGTGAACTGTGCCGACGAATCGGCTTCGCCTGGACCGATCGCGACGATCGATGCGCCTTCGTGGTCTCCGGCCGCCAACGTTTCGTTCATGCGCGCATGTGCTGCAAGCCATCCGGCACGCGCGGCGATCGCGTCGTTCACGCGCGCAGAGCCTTCGTTGCCCTGCCCGTAGTCGTGCAGCTGCTCGCCGAGTCGTTCGACGTTGGCGTCGAACGCCGCATCGTATTGGCCTGTCGTGTCGCGGCGAACCAACTTCAAGGTCTCGTCGGAACGCGCCTGTTGCGAAAGAATCCGGCTTTCGGTCAGTCGTTCGAGCGGGATCGTTCCGTGATCGAGAGCATGACGCGTGGCGGCCGCCGAGATCGAACCAGCAATTGCGAGCCAGACGAAGAGCCCAATCATCGAGGCCGACGCAAAAATCAAGCCAGGGTTGAGGATTCGACGCCAGCGCCGAAACAGCAACACCTGCGCGACAAGTAGTCCGATGACCGCCAGCGCCACAAGTGCGCCCGCAAGCCATGGAGGTGCGACATATCGCCGCTGAGTCGAGACCACCGTTGCGGACTGCAGTGCATGCAGTTCTTCGGCCATCGGCAGCATCTTGGTCTGCATCAACGTCGAAGCCTCGCCGAGATATGCCGCGCCGACAGGATGACCGCTGCGGTTATTGGTGCGCGCCGTTTCGACCAGTCCGGCATACACGGGCAGCTGGGTCGCGATCCCGGTCGACAGCTGTCGCGCGTGGGTGTCGGGATCGTCGGTCCCCGCTGCGCCACCGGCCAATTCGGCTGCGGCTTGTCCGACCGCTTGCGTATAGCTGTTGCGGACGGACTGAGGTTCCAGGCCTCCGGAAATGAATGCCGTTGCTGCGGAGGCATCGGCGATCGACAGTGAGCTGTAAAGCAGCTGCGCCGAACTCGCGAACGGCTCCGTGTTGTCGAGAACCGTGTTGAGTGTGGATTGTCGATCGCTCACGGCCGCCGATGTAACTACGCCGGCGACCAAGCACAGTGCGATCGTCACGGCGCCGATGAATATCAAACGCGCGGGCGAGGATCGCACGAAGGCGCGCATATCCGTGGGGTCGAGATGCTCGCGGACAAGGTCCGCGGCAGCTCTCGGTGTCAGATTTCCCGCGGCTGCCCGCAGCGACGGAATCGCGTCGCTGCGCGGATCGATGGACGAAGCCGACGGCGCGGCAACCACGGACACCTCCACCGGGCGTGATTGCTCACCCACGTGAGCGCTGGCTGATCGGACTTCCATTGTGGCCCCGAAGCGTTATCGGCGCAGCGAATAGCACGAGCGAACGTACTGTGGAGTGGGTGGTCCCCTGACTCGGCGTGCGGGGGTGAGGGGACCACTCACTCCGCATAAGTTGATCGGATCAGAGCGGATCGATCACGAAGACCTGCGCCCAGTACTGGGCGGCGTCCGGACCGAAATATGGCATTAGGTAATCGAACAGTAGGTACGACATCTCCGACTGTGTCCCTTCATTCCCCGACTTTGCGGCTATCGTTCCCGCGGCTGCCCATAGTCTGGCACGTTGAAGCGGAATCGAGTTCTCACCTTGCGTTCAGTCGGTGTGTCCGGCGCCGATGCGGTGCAACGAATAGAGTCGGTAGCGGTAGGGCGGTCGATAGATCGGATGAGGCAGTTAGATGCGTGGTGATGGCGACGGTTGGTCGCGTAGCCCGGACGGCAGCAGACATTGGGGCAAGCACGGCGCCGCTGGGCTGCTGCTGCGTGCTCCGCTCGACGACGGTCAACCAGCGGTTCTGCTGCAGCACCGGGCGATCTGGAGTCACCAGGGTGGCACCTGGGCGCTCCCGGGCGGTGCAAGGGACAGCCATGAGTCCAATGTGCACGCCGCGGTCCGTGAGGCCGAAGAAGAAGCCGGCATCATCATGAGTTTGCTCCGGGTTCGGGCGGAGCGCGTCACGGCGCGCGCGGGCAGCGGTTGGAGCTACACCACCGTGATTGCCGACGCGGCGTCGACGTTGGCCACCACGCGAAACGGCGAGAGCGCGGAGTTGCGGTGGGTTCCCGAGGCCAAAGTGGACGAGTTGCGGCTCCACCCTGGGTTTGCGGCGAGTTGGTGCCAATTGCGCGCCCAGCCGGTCAGGCTCGTGCTCGGGGAGCATGCGGATGCGGAGGCTGTGAGCGCGCGGTTGCCACGGACGATCGAGCTGCCTAACGGTGGTTTCGGGTGGCTATCGGGGACAGTCGAAGCGGCGGCGGATCCGACGATGTTGACAGCAGTAATTTCCGAACATGGGATGCCGGGCCTGGACCTGGATCCCAACACGCTGGCGATCGCGCTGGCCGACGTACTTTCGTGACAGCGTTTTCTTGACCGTGAGCTAGTAGCCCGCCACAAGTTTGGCCGAAAATGCTCTGGCGATCACCGTGCCGGATGTGCTTACTTGGCAGTATGCCAACAACGGACGTTGTCACCTTCTGCCGGATCTGTGAGCCGCTCTGCGGTCTGATCGCCACCGTCGAAGACGGCCGGTTGCTCCAGATTCGGCCGGACAAGGAACACCCGCTTTCCCGTGGCAACGCATGTCCCAAAGGCATCGCGTTCGCGGAGGTGCAGAACGATCCGGACCGCGTCCTATACCCGCTGCGGCGTCGACCCGACGGCGAATTCGAACGTGTCTCGTGGGACGAGGCTCTCGATGACATCGGCACGCGCCTGAAGGCGATCAGGCGAGAGCGCGGCCGCGACAGCTTCGGCTGGTACTTCGGCAATCCGGCCGCGTTCTCCTACTCGCACACGATGTGGCTGCTCGGCTTTGCGATCGGCGCGGGGATGAAGCACCTCTATTCGGCTGGTTCGCAGGACGTCAACAACCGACTCGTCGCCAATCACCTGCTCTACGGTTCGCTCGCCACGCAGGCCATTCCCGACCTGGACCGCACCGATTTCCTGCTGATGGTCGGCGCGAACCCGATCGTCTCGCACGGCAGCCTGATCACGACACCGCGCATTCGCGAGACGCTGCGAGGCATTACCGATCGTGGTGGGCGCATCGTCGTCGTCGATCCCCGCCGGTCCGAGACTGCCCGACTGTTCGAGCATCGGCCGATCCGGCCCGATGGTGACGCCTGGATGCTCGCGTCGATGTTGCAGGTCATCTTCGCGGAACGGCTCGAGGATGCCGCTGTGATCGCGCAGCAGTCGACCGGTGTCGAGGAATTGCGTCGCCTGGTGGCCGGCTACACGCCGGAACGGACCGAAGAGACCACCGGAATACCTGCCGCAGAGCTGCGATCGCTCGCACGGGACCTTGCCGGTGCTCGATGTGCTGCGGTTTATGGGCGGACCGGAACATGCCTCGGCCGGCACGGAACACTCGTCTCGTTTCTGCTCGACGCGTTGGGGGTCGTCACCGGGAATCTGGACCGCGAGGGCGGGATGGTGTTCGGCGAATCGCCGTTCGTGGGCCCCGAGATCGCGCAGTCACTCGGCCTGATCGGCTACGACAAACGACGCTCACGCGTCGGCGACTTCCCCGACGTGCTGGGTTCGTTCCCGGCGGCAGTCATGGCGCAGGAGATTCTGACGCCCGGGGAAGGCCAGTTGCGCGCGCTGTTCACATCGGCGGGCAACCCGGCGTTGTCCGTGCCGAACGGTCGCGAATTGGAGAAGGCGCTCGGACAGCTCGATCTGTTCGTATCGATCGATCTCTACGTCAACGACACGAACCGGCTCGCCGACTACGTCCTACCGGCGACGACCTTCCTCGAACGCGACGACGCACCGTTGCCGTTCGCGGCCCTCATGACCACACCGTTTCTGCAGTACACCGAGCCGGCGCTGGCACCGTACGGCGAGGCTCGCGAGGAGTGGCAGATCATCGAGGAGATCGCGAAGCGGATCGGCGTTGTCCCGTTCGTGCCCGCGCCGGTGAATCGCATCGGCGGCGCGCTGAGTCGCGTCCGGCGTGGCTTACCGGCCCGGATTGCCGGCGCCGCCAACCCGCAGGCGTTGCTGGACCTTGCATTGCGGCTCGGTCCACTCGGTGACAAGTTCGGCCTTCGCCGCGGTGGGCTCAACCTGAAGAAGCTGAAAGCGCACCCGCACGGAATCGTCCTCAAGAAGCACGTCGAGGCGGGTGTCCTCGGAAAGGTCGTGCGGCACAAGGGAAAGAAGGTGCAGCTCGCGCCGCCGGAAATTCTCGCCGAGTTCGCGTCGCTCGGTCTGCGCGACGACGACCCCGACTATCCGCTGCGCCTGATCGGACTGCGCGAGTTGCAATCGCACAACTCGTGGATGCACAACGCCGCATCGTTGCGCCGAGGCAAGCGCAGCCACACCGCGCGCATCAACGAAGCAGACGCGACGGCGGCCGGGCTTGCGAACGGTGACACCTGCCGGGTGTCGACCACCCACGGCTTCGTCGAGTTGCCCGCGTTCGTGACCGACGAAGTCGGACCGGGTACCGTCGCCATCCCGCACGGCTGGGGTCACAACGGTGGTTGGCAGATCGCGAACGCCGCGGGCGGCGTCAACGTCAACGAGATGCTGTCCACGGATATCGATGATGTCGAGCGGCTCGCGGGCATGGCGCACCTCAATGGTGTGCCGGTGCGGATCGAACCTGTCGCCTAGCGCTGAACCAGGCTGGACTCCAACGCGTCCTTCAGTTCGCGGGCAGCGGACTGCGGATCGCGGGCGGCGGTGATCGCGCGCACGACGACGATTCGCGTCGCTCCGGCCGCGAGGATCTCCGGCAGTCGTTTCTGGTCGATCCCGCCGATCGCGAACCACGGTCGAGTCGGCGCTGATTCGGCAGTGGTCCGGACGAGTCCGATTCCCGCGGCGGCGCGACCTGGTTTGGTCGGCGTCGCCCAGACCGGGCCGGTGCAGAAGTAGTCCGTGCCGTCCTCGATCACCGCGAGTCGGGCCTGGCCGCGGCTGTGCGTCGATCGACCGATCACGATGTCACGGCCGAGGATCTGCCGGGCGTAGTGAACGGGCAGGTCACCCTGCCCGAGATGCAGGACGTCGGCGTTGGCTGCCAGCGCGATGTCGGCACGATCGTTGACGGCGAGCAACGCGCCATGGCGACGGGTGACGGTACGAAGCTCGGCAAGGGCACCGAGTTCGGCCGACGCGTCGAGCGGCCCGAATTTCTGCTCGCCGACCGAGCCCTTGTCACGCAGCTGAATGATGTCGACGCCGCCCGACAAGGCGGCTTCCGCGAACTTCGCGAGGTCGCCCGTATCGCGGCGCGCATCGGTGCAGAGATACAGACGGGCGGTGGCCAAGCGGTCACGGGCCGTCGACGGCTTGACAGAATGCGAGGGATGCACGGTTGCGACCGTAGCGGCTACCGTAGAAAAACAACACGGGAGTCCCGGATCAAGCGATCGAGATGGGGCTGAGAGGGGGCGCGAGCCCCGACCGTTCGGACCTGATCCGGATCATGCCGGCGCGGGGAGTGAGGTGGACGAAGTGGCAGGCTCGACGCTGCACCATGGAAGCGTTGCCGTGATCGGCGGCGGCGTGATCGGGCTGTCGACCGCCTGGCGTGCCGCCGAAGCCGGCTGGCAGGTGACGGTGTTCGATCCAGCGCCGGCCACGGGTGCATCCTGGGTGGCCGGTGGAATGCTTGCCCCGCTATCCGAGGGTTGGCCGGGTGAGGGTGAGGTACTCGAGATCGGCGCGGCCTCCCTCACGCGGTGGCCGGACTTCGCCGAGCGGCTTGCCGCGGCGACGGATATCGACGTGTTCACCGCCGAGGGCACTCTGACCGTCGCATTCGACTCCGCCGATGCCGCTGACCTGCGTACCGTCGCCGAGTGGGTCGGTCAGCAAGGCTACGACGTGGACGTGCTCGGCAGAGACCGGATACGGGAGTTGGAGCCCTCGCTGTCGCGCAGCATCAGGCTGGCACTCTCGGCGCCCACCGAATTTGCGGTCGACAATCGGCGACTGCTCGACGCCCTGCGCCGCGCCGCCGTCGATAGTGGCGTCGAATTCGTGGAGCGTGCGGTAGGTGGCGCGAACGAGCTCGACGCGGATCAGATCGTCATCGCGGCAGGCGATCGGTCGGCATCGCTGTGGCCCGGGCTACCCGTCCGGCCGGTGAAGGGCGAGATCCTGCGGCTGCGCAGTCGAGCTGGCGCCGCGCCCGCGCCGCGTCGGGTCATCAGGGCTCGAGTGCACGGACGCCCTGTTTACCTGGTGCCGCGTGGTGACGGAATAGTTGTCGGCGCGACGCAGTACGAATTCGGCCACGATACGCAGGTCACAGTTGCCGGGGTGCGCGATCTGCTCGCCGATGCCGAGGCAGTGTTCCCCAGCGTCGGCGAATACGAGCTGCACGAAGCAGTCGCTGGATTGCGGCCGATGAGCCCGGACAACCTGCCGCTGATCGGTCGGGTGTCGGATCGGGTGATTGTCGCGACCGGGCACGGCCGCAATGGCATCTTGCTGACCCCAATCACGGCCGATGCGGTGGTTGCCGAGTTGGCCGGCAGTCAGCTCGTGGAGGTCAAGAGTGCCGGCCCGGAACGTTTTGTCGAAGTGGAAGAAGAAGACCTAGGAGTGCGTCGATGAGTCCAGTGTTGATCGGAATCACCGTCAATGGTGAGGATCACGAACTGACCGAGCAGTTGAGCGTCCGCGAACTGCTTGGGCGATTGCACTTGCCCGAGCAGGGGATCGCCTTGGCTGTCGACGGTGCCGTGTTCGCGAAGTCGAGATGGGATGAGCCAGTGCAGCGTGGTTGGGAGATCGAAGTGCTGACGGCGGTGCAGGGTGGTTGAGCCGCTGGTGGTCGCGGGCCGCAGCTTCGGTTCGCGGCTGATCATGGGCACCGGCGGCGCCGAGAATCTTGCGGTGCTGGAGGAAGCTCTCGTCGCGTCGGGAACCGAGCTCACCACCGTGGCGATGCGGCGTGTCGATGCCGCCGGAGGCACCGGTGTGCTGGATCTGCTGAAGCGGCTCGAGATTGCGCTGCTGCCCAATACCGCGGGCTGTCGCGGCGCGGCGGAGGCCGTACTGACAGCTCAGCTTGCACGCGAGGCGCTGGAGACCGATTGGGTGAAGCTCGAGGTGATAGCCGACGAGCGGACCTTGCTGCCCGACGCGATCGAATTGGTCGCTGCGGCCGAGAAACTCGTCGACGACGGCTTCGTTGTGCTGCCGTATACGACCGACGATCCGGTGCTTGCGAGGCGGCTCGAAGATGCGGGCTGTGCCGCGGTGATGCCGCTCGGCTCCCCGATCGGGACCGGCCTCGGCATCGCCAACCCGCACAACATCGAGATGATCGTTGCTGCCGCGGGTGTGCCTGTCATTCTCGACGCCGGCATAGGCACCGCGAGCGATGCGACGCTGGCGATGGAACTCGGCTGCGATGCGGTGTTGCTCGCGACGGCCGTCACCCGGGCGAAGAATCCTGTGCTGATGGCGTCGGCGATGGCCGATGCCGTTCGGGCCGGATACGCGGCCCGGCGTGCCGGGCGGATCCCGAAGAGATTTTGGGCTCAGTCGTCGTCAGGGCCTTCGGCCCTGTGAGTCTTTTAGGAGTCGGGGACCTCCTAAAAGACGCACGAGCGGCGTAGCCGCCTCATCCTTTCGGATGACCTGAGTCGCGACTTGTGGTCGATGCGCTCGCTGATGATCTTGGGCGATGCTTGTGCCCATGATCGAAGTGAGGGGATTG
>JBBSKP010000002.1:0-85067 GCA_038256175.1 Mycobacteriales bacterium | reverse complement strand
GGCATCGGAACCTGCGGCAGACTCACCATCCCCACGGGCGCACCATCCCCGGCGCCGGTCGAAATCGTCACCAGCTCCGAATGAGGCAGATGCCCCGCCAGATATACAGCCGCAGCCACCGCATCGGACACCGACTTGATACGAATCGAATCCACAACAATCCCCTCCTAGAGGACACAAACGGCGAGCTGGTCAAACCCGCCGAACATTCTCGAACTTGGACACCCCGAACACTGCCATGCCGCACCGACAAAAACCGAACGTGAACAGGGAAAACGTCCCCGGCACACCCGGTGCCGGGGACGCCGGCACACCCGGTGCCGGTGAGTCCCACAAACTGGGTTGTTGCGATCGCCAAAACGCCTGGCCCGCACGAAGGGATCTCCGTGCGGGCCAGGCCCAGCTAACGCCTCTCGGCCACGCTCAGTCCGCGCCGTCGAGGTGCTCGACTCGCTTACCGTCGGCGAATTCGACAGGTCGCCCGTCCGCGTCACGGAGCGCGCGCAACTTGTCGTAGGGACGTGTGCACGTGCTGCCCTCGATCAACGGGTGCGGCACAGTGACCCGACTTCGAGTTGACCTTGAGCACCCGGTGCCAGCCCAGATTGTCGCTGACTAGATCACCCTTGCGGAGCATCGATCGATCGAATAGCACCGCGCCGTTGGCCGCTGCCTGTGCCACCTGTTCGCGCCAGAACGCCACTTGTTCACGCTTCTCCGCGATTCGGGCGAGCAAGTGCTCACGTCGGCCACCTACTGCCGGTGCGAAGACGTCTCCAACCTTCTCGCCCGTCTGCTGGTTCACGTAGTAAACCTTGGAGTAGCCCGTGAGTTCGCGCTCGTCTCCCCGAATCTCTGCCTCGAGCTTGTCGATGCGCCGACGTGTCACGCCCACATCGAACCGGTTCCTGGTCGTGTCCGCTGCGGAATCGGTGCGACGATCAGCCTCCCGCGCGGCCCGGTCCGCCTCGACGGATTTGCCGAGCGCATTCCAGGCATTGTCGATCGCCTTTCGATGACGGCGCTCGCTGTGATGTCCCACCTTGATCGGCTCGCCGAAAGGCGGCAACGCCTGATGCGCCTCGACGTGCTTTTTGTCCGCGATCTCGGCCGCAGCATGTTTACGCGCGGCCTTCGCTTCGAGCGCCTCGACACGATCGGCCTGCCTCGCGGACCTGTCCGCCTCGACGTCGGCGACGGCGCGCGCGGTGTCGTCAACGTCGATACTGACCTGGAAGCCAGCGCGAGTCAGCGCCGCGGCGCTCGCATCCACAATGTGTCGCTTCAGTGGCATATCCCGCGACTGCGGAACGAACCACATACCGATAGAGCGACCCCATCGCCACCCATTGCGCTTGAGAACCTCCGCCGATCCATCACCACGCCGAGTACCGCCGATCAGCGTCCCCTCGGCGCGACTGTGGGTAATACTGACAACCCCAGCGCCGACAATCTCCCGCGCCTGCACCTGCCGCGAAATCTCCGAACTCTCCAAAACAATCACCCTCTCGGGGCTCACGAGGCGGGCTGGTCGGACCCGCCGATATCGAACGATTGGACAACCTCGATACTGCCATGTCCCACCGACAAAAACCGGTGTTCAACAGCGGCGATGTCCCCGGGCGCCCCGGTGTCGAGGTGTCGGGCACACGGCGAGGAACGAACATGTTGCCCGGACCGCCCAGGGATACAAACGAAGCCGGGGAACACGCCGCAACACGCTTGCTTACACGACGACTTTCACCACAAAAGAACTCTCCGGATCGACAACCTCAACCTCGCCGTGCTCCGCAATCGACCACGCAAACTCGTTCACGTCGGCATACATCGACACTCGCGTCGGCACGACAGAGACTTTCGCCTGTTGAGGTTGCTGAGATGCGAGTGCCTGCAGGATCCCGACAGCCAGGTCGAGCAACCCAGGCAGCGGCACATGCAGCGCCGCCGCGTCGCGAGCCTCATCGCAGACTTCAGCGGCGCCACATTCGCAGTTCGCGTTAACAGGCCCATTGTCGTAACCGTCGACTCCGTACCCATCGAACGGACCATCGACTACCCATCGCTTTCCGTCCTCAGACAGCCGCAGATACACCCGCGCATGCTCCTCGACGTAATGCATCATCACTTACCCTCCTCCGCGCACAAGGCCTCATCTACGCCGTCAAGCCACCCCACGTCATCCGGCTTGCCCTCGATGTACTCATCGCCAGGTGGCGAGGAATAGATCCCCAACAGCCGCTCACGAACAGCCGCCGACGCCACCCGCAAAGAATGATCACGACTGGCCTTCCAGTCATCCCATTGCCAACCAGACCCCGCGTCGATCTCGAACTCCATAAAATCGACGACAGGCGCGCCGTCACAGAACACAAAAATCTCATTCGCACGATCGGGATCACGAACGACAACCACCTCGATACACATCGCAGCATCGGGAACTCCACTGACAACAGCCAACGAATCCATATCTCCCTCACAACACACGGCGAGCTGGTCAAACTCGCAATTTTCGAACTCTGGACAACCTCAAACCTACCCACCACCGCCGACAAAAAACACACCTGAACAGGGAAAATGTCCCCGGCACACCCGGTGCCGGGGACACTTGCGGGACGCGCGTCAATTCGCATCAAAAAGACCGGTCGGCTCAGCACATATGACAGGCAAGAGCGCGCCCGGGCTCGGCCTTGTCCCTCTCTGGCAGGCTTAGGTGAGACACTCGGACCTTCCCGAGAACCTGTCTTTGAGGGCATGACTGGAGCGACATCCCATGAGCAGCCCGACCACAACGACCTCGTCTGTCCAGGCGGTTGATCCCGCCGCGAAACCGACCCGCCGGACGTTCACCAACGAGTACCGAAACAAGATCATCGACGAATACGCCCAAGCCCCGCACGGGGAGAAGTCTGCGGTCCTGCGGCGTGAGGGGCTGTATCAGTCCCAGCTGCGCGAATGGGTCCAGGCCCGCAAGGGGAAGGATCCCGGCGGTAGGTCGTCCCGCTCGCGCGAGTCCGGCGGTGACGCGCGGCACGCAGGGAGAACGAACGCCTCACCCGCGAGAACGCACGCCTGGCCAAGCAGCTGACACAGACGGAGGCCGCGCTCGAGATCATGGGAAAACTGCACGTGCTCTTGGAATCGGTCTCCGAGAGCACGGGCACATCGACGTCACCGAAGAAGCCCTGAGCAGCACGTTCGCCGAGTTGCAGGAGGCATCGATCCCGATCCGCCGGTCGTGTCAGCTGATCGGGCGATCACGAGCCACCCACTACCGCCACCAGCAGCCACCCGTTCTCGGCCCGAAGAGGCCCAGGACCGTCCCGGACAACGGTCAGGCACTCACCGCCGCCGAACGAGCGCACGTGCTCACCGTCATCAACACCGCTGCGTACGCGGACCTGGCGATCTGCCAGATCTGGGCCCGCGAACTCGATGAAGGGAACTACTGGTGCTCGATGTCGAGCATGTACCGCATCGCGTCCGCCGCAGGTCAGAGCCGGGAACGGCGCCGGTTGGCAACTCATCCGGCGAAGGTCAAACCCGAACTTCTCGCCGACGGGCCCTCGCAGGTGTGGACGTGGGACATCACCAAACTCCGCGGCCCCAGCAAAGGCGTCTGGTTTCACCTGTACGCGTTGATCGACATCTACTCCCGTTACAACCCGGCGTGGATCGTGGCAGCTCACGAAAGCGCTGATCTGGCAAAGGATTTCATCGACGAAGCGATCACCTGCAATGGTGCTGTCCCGCATACGGTGCACGCCGATCGCGGCACGTCCATGACCTCGGGTCCGGTGTCGGCGTTGCTGAACAACCTCGGGATCACGAGGTCGCACTCGCGACCACGAGTTTCGAATGATAATCCCTTCTCGGAGTCGCAATTCAAGACTCTCAAGTATCTGCACGATTTCCCGAAAGCCTTTGCCTCACTGGCTGATGCGCGCCAATTCTTGGAAGGATTCTTCAACGAATACAACCACATTCACCGTCATTCCGGCATTGGCTGGCACACACCAGCTTCGGTCCACTTCGGCACCTCGGACGCGGTCGACGAGGCCCGTCAGATCACTTTGACCGCCGCCTACCAGGCGAACCCGGCACGGTTCTCTCGCCGACCGACACCACCGAAAATGCCAGCCGTCTTCTTCATCAACGAACCCGTTACCCAACCACAGATGAACTGACCTTCACTGTCTCACTTGACTTGACTAATTCCGTGTTGCCGCGCTCCTGGGATTACTTCAGTTCGAGCGCCGCCGGCGTCCGCGGGGAATCTTCACATCGGCCGCCGCGCCGCCCAGCATGTCCCGGAGGACATCATCGAAGGTGCTCCACAGCACGGCGTTGTCCAGGTCGCGACGGTGTTGTGCGATCGCAGTGGCGAGCTGGTCGATTACCTTCCGCGAAACCGGGTTGTACCGCACCGCAGCCGCGCCGGCCCAGGCCAGTGGCTCGTCTTCCCTTTTGAGAATCCGGTCCAACGCGTTCTCGCATCGCTCGAAGAACGCCTCGGTCCGTTTGACCTGTGCGGCATCCTGACCGCCGGCATCGAGAGCTGCCTCGGCGACGTCGAGAAAACCGTCGAGAATAGTGTCCGCCCGTGCACGAAGGACGGGGTCGAAACCCAAAGCGCGCCAAAAGGCATTCCACCCTCGCCGATACGCGGTCTCATCGCTCAACGGCACCAGGTGATCACGGATCAGCCGGCCCAGAACCTCGTCGTCACAGTCCCGCAGACTATTTGCCAACTTGGTCGGACTCGGATCTTTCGGCAGCGGCGTGGGATCTTTGACCCGCATCCACGGTGATGGGCCGACGCTCATGATCACTGTGCGGTGTCCTCATCGTCCTCCGGCGGCCACGCCACGTCGATTCTCATGTTCTGCCCGTCGGAATCCTTGGCCTGCTCTGATTCAGAGTGCGACAAGGCAGCTTCGATCCGTTGTTGGAGATGGCTCTCTTGCCGATGCTGATCCATGCCCGTGTCCTCTTTCTTCGTCAACGGAGCGCCTTCTCTACGGCCAACACCGACAGATCGACCGACGGTGCATCCTGGGCCCACACATGGGTACGCCCGTGAGCGAGTATGCGGGGCAATGGGTTAACTCTCCACGGCTTAACTCGTTCCATCACTTCGTGAGCGAGTACTACTGCGTGAAAACGGGTGGGCACCGTCGTCACGTCGAGGACTGTTCCGCGTCGCTTCGTCTCGGCCATCGACCGTGACGTCCCGTTACTGATGACGACTTGCCGCCATGGCTGGCCCGTCACTGCAATCACTGCCACCACATGAGGTTCCAGCCAGCCCTGTTTTCGCCACGCCGGCAGTATTCCCCGGCCTTTCGGCAGCGCTATCCGAGCGATCGCGTCTCTCGCGTAGTCAGATTGCTGTCGGTTCCGGAGCTCGACCTCATCAGGGGCAAAAGTCAACTGCTGTAGTCGGTTTGGTGGGATTGCTGCGCGTTGCCGATTCTGCCCGTGAATCCAGCGTCGGACCGTGCGTGGCGACACCCCGGCGGCCGCGGCTACCGCGGCTGTGTCCACCCCGCCGCGCGGAGCTCGGCCGTAACAGTTTTCGAGCATGTCGACCAACCGTTTCCGCGTCCAGCGCGGTCCCGTTGCCACCGCCGGTTCACCGGCCTAGATCGAAATCATTGATCTGCAGGAAACTCCACCCACCCACATAGTCGTCGCCGCGGCCGTTGAGCCACCCGACCATGGCTTTGTCGCCACCCTGTTCATAGGCCGCCCACATGGCTTCGACCTGGTCGGGAGTCAGTTCCAACGTGATCGCGCGGTCGCGTTCGTAGTTTTTCGGACCCTGCACAGCGTCGATAGTGAGTTTGCCGCCGTATTTTGCTAATGACTTGCCCTGCTTGCTAACTCGCACCGTTCGCATCGCAGTCCGGCGTCCAGTCTTGGTGGTCGCGGCCTGCTTGGCGCGGCCGGCCAATGTCGCGAGGGTGCCCAATCGTGGGTTGGTAATCCGCTGCCGGCCTTGTGGGGCGATCCACCTCTCCACGGTGCGTTGGGACACGCCGAGATCTTTCGCCGCGGCTGCGGTGTTCACTTCGCTTCGGCGTCCGGGGCCGTAGGCGGCCAGGAGCTGATCTTTGATGTTGGCAGGGTCAGGCCGGCCAGAGATGTCACCGGTGCGCCCCGTCATGGTGCCGAAGAACTGTGAACTCATCTTCCCCCGTTCACGCGAAAGCACCTCACGTACTGCGCTGCGGGTCACACCGAGCTCTGCAGACGCTGCCGCGAGGTCGATCTTGTTGTCGACCACGGATCCGAAGTTGGCGAGGTTATCAGCAATCCGGGAGTAGATACGCGGTGGCAGAACAGGTTTGCGAGCCATCACTGCTCACCGGAAGCTGTCGTTGCTGCGGCGGCATCCCAGTTCGTGGTCAGCTCGTCTTTGCCGCGGTAGCCACGTCCGCTGAGGTGTTGCATCTGGTCGGCCAACAGTGCCGAGCCTTCCCACTTGTACTGGCCGAACCCGCGCCCGAACTGTTTTTGGGCACCGGGCCAGCTTGCGATCGGATCGGGGTCATCTGAGGTGTAGAGGATCGTGTCTTTGGTGACCGCGACCGGCCACTGTCCTGTGTCGTTTCCGATTTGGGCGATCCGGTAGAGGATGTTCGCTCGCGATTTGGCAACGATGTGGAAGTGGCGTTCTGGGGAGTACCCGTTCTGCCCGGCCAGGTGGAGATGGCTGTTCAGCATTCCGATTGTGTGGGTGTACATCACCTTGTTCTGTGCCCGCGCGAGCTGGGCGTCGACGTCATCTGCGATGTCGAGGGCTGTGCGGGCGTCCCGGATCCGTTCGTACCACGGAACAAGCACTCGTCCGTGATCTGGCCACACATAGGCTTCGATGATCTGCGGTTCGTATCCGAGTGCCGCTGCGCGCTCCAATGTCGGTGTGGTCACCCATTTCGGTTCCGAAACGGACTGACCCATGGGGTTGAGAGGGTGTGGATGACGCCAGTCCGTGGCGTCGCCGATGTCGATGAGCCAGTAGCCCGGGATCTTCGGATCGAAACTGGTCCCAGTGGCGTGGTGGACCGGTTCCCCGATCGGCAATTCCAATCCTGCGATCCCCGCAGCGTAGGAACCACCTCGATCGTAGGCATGCAGATAACCGCACTTGGCTTCAGCTTCGGTCGGCGGTCGTGACCAGTCGAAGTCACCCTCGAATACCCGAACCTGCTTGGCGAACTCCGCGTCCGACGGCGCAAATTCGCGTTTCCAGTCCTTCGGTCGGGCCGCGATCATCAGATCGATACCGGTCGCGGCCGGGCTGATCATCCACGGGAACTTCAACGCGGAGGCAAACAACGCCAGCCGTCGAGCCAATACTGCCGGAGCCGGGTCGCCACTGAGGACGGGCATTTCCTCGGCGCTGCGGGTCATGCCCGCCACAAGCACCACCCAGACGCCGCGGTCGTCGCCTCGCCACACCCGAGTCCAGGTACCGAGACGATCGCCATGCTTCTTGCCACCGAGCTGCCAACCTTGCGCCAAAGCATCTGTGACAAAGGGTAATTCGGCGGTCAGCTCACGCAATCGGTCGTTACGGTTGCGTTTGCCGAGGCTCTCGGTGTCGATACCGAACTGTTGAGCCGCGGCGTCGGTGATCCAAATCTGTCCTGGCGCAGTCCATTTGTCGTTCTTCCAGATCCCCAGATTCAGGGCTGGCACAAGCTCGGCGACATGCCCGACGTGGGTGCATTCAGCCGGAAGGTCGTGCCGCGTCCCGTCCGGCATCCACACGCCATCGATGTCGAGTACCGCGACCGGGGCCGTAAACGACTGTTTCGCCCTGGTCGGGGCGGGTGGCGGGGTCTGTGGCCGCTTCGTGTCGACGGGCGCGGGGGCCTGCGGCGCTTGGTCCTGACGAACTGTTGGCACGCTGGTTGGGGATGTCTCGAGCGCAGGGGCGAGGTGTGGTGCGGTGTAGTCGAGTTCGGGTTCTTCCTCTGTCACAGCAGCGGGTGCTGACGCGCGACCGAGAGCCGCCGATCGGGAGGCGGCCGTGCTGGTAAACCAGCACGGTAGATGCATCACGACGCCTTCGAATGTCCAACCCGCATCGGGATCGGGGTTGCCACACAGGGTGCAGGTCTGTTCGGGTGAGATCCGGTCGCCGCGCGCAGAGTGTCCTTCGGCATCGTTGTAGTCGCCCACGGGGAACTCCTCTTCGTAAGCAGAACTGGTCAGGCTCTGCGCAATGCTGGACGTTTCAGCCGACGTTACCGCTGTACCTGGACTCGACGGCCGGTTCAACCACTCGTCGAAAAGGCTAGGGGTGTGCTCCGACATGTCGGGGGTGGCTGCATTGCCGTCCGGTGCACCATCCGGGGTGAGCAGGGTGGGGTTCTCGGCAGTGCCTGCGTTGGGATCCTCGTCGCCGAGAACCTTGTACAGCCGTAATGCCACCATCCGTTTACGCCGGTTCTCGCACCGGATCGATCGCTGCACCTCGTAGCGCGGTGGCTTTCCATTGCACTGTTCGGCGATCAGGATCCCCTCGTCGTACAACGCCCTCTTCGCGGTTCCTCGATCGAGCTGCGGCGCATCGGTCATCGACTGTGACGCGGCCTTCAACACTTGCTCGAGTGCAGTCGAATCCATCAGCAACTGAGCTTCGCCGTCGCCCTGGCGAGGATTGGTGAGTACGTAACCCAGGCGAAGCCCGCGAGCCTCTTCCCGCCACCTGGGGTGCCCAGAATTGTCCTGCCCCACCGTAAATCGGCGCCAACCCAACCTGCTGGCCAACGGCCAGTCCGGCACCTCGCCCGTTTCCACATCGTCGACATAGGCCAGACCCGTGTTCAACGCATGTGCCAGCAGTTCACGCACGCGGGCTCCGATCCGCATGGGCATGTCAGGGTCGGTGGCCGCGGTCGCCGCATCGACCAGCCCTATCGCGACGAGGTCGCCGAGCTCGTCGGCCTCGTCCTTTTCCAGGGCTCCGACATCGACCAAGAAACGAGTCATGGCATGCCAGCCAGCCCACAAGGACCCCAACGCATCGGCCTGCCGGACACTTTCCCCGTTCGTGCGGAGCTCGTCGGCGTAACGCTGACCCTCGGTGAAGGCCTCCTCGCGGATCTCTTCCAGCCTGGGGCACAGCCAGCGCAAGAAGCTGGCCATCAACAAAGCCCGACCATGCCTGGACAGATCGTCATCGAATGCCCGCAGAACATCCAGGTCGATCTCGGCTGCCTGCAACGGAACCACGAACATGCGCTGGGCACCGGACCCAGGCCGAGGCATGACCTCGGAGGTGACCATCGCTGAGGCACGCGGTGGAGTCCCGTCGAGAACGCCGAGTCCATCTCTCGTTGACCGCGAACGCTGTTCGCCGTTGTGCACCAGTCGCGCGAACTCTTCGAGCGACTTCTGCGCAGCCCCGTAATCCTTTGTGGGCGCGACATCATCGGCCCAATACAACGCATCTTTAGAGGCGTTGAGTTTGATCCGCAGCGCATTCAACGTGTCGCCGTTACCCGACATCGACGTCGCCGGACGTCGCCTATCCCACTTCTCTCCCCAGTGATGCATCACCAAACTTGCGATCGATGTCTTGTAGCTTCCCGGCGAACCGATCAACGCCAACAGCCACGGATTCGGACCCAGCGCGGACCGATACACATGGCCCAACAACGACGCCGACACCCGAGCAGGCATCCGCTCGAGCATCGAGGCGGAGTGCCCCAAGAAGGCCTCGCGAATCCGCAACGGATCAACGATCGGCGCCGGAAGGTCGAACATCCGCAGGGGGCCGGTCAGTAGAACAGGAGCCACCCGCCCACCCTCAGCACTGATAGCGCCGCCGGCATGAACAAAGAACCAATCCCCTCGTTCGTCGCGACGCCACCCGGTCGATCGGAATCGCACCACTCGCCGAATATGCGGACCACCAGCACCTTTGAGCGCGTCACGAAGCTTCGCCACACCAGCGGGCCGCGAGTCGTAAGCAGGGGGGCCGGGCAGCGACTCGACCCAACCGCAATCCCGATATTCCTTGGCCGGGATGCGTCGCAGCTCGAATTCGCCGCTGTCGGGGTGGGTGTAGCCGATCACCACAGCGGCCAACTCTTCGGTTGCCGGCGGATTCGCTTGTGTGTGGCCAGCCATTTCTTCACGACCAAGCAGCACAGGTTCGTCGACGTCGAGTCCGGCCTCGGCCACCTCGAGGTATTCCATCTCCACGACACGCGCGTCGATACCGAGAACTAATTTCGCCTGCTGATCACCGCTCTTCGTGGTGACAATCTCCACGAGATTGCCGTCGATATGGCGATAGACAGGTGCGATAACGTTGCGGCCCCGAATACCGGGTGCCGTAGGTGCAGAATTTGCACCGCGAACCAAGGCATCCGCTCGCGACCAATCGTGCCGCTCCTCGCCTGCAGCGGAATCCGGCGAAACAACTTCAGGTTCTAGCTCCGGTTCAGCCTGGTTGATGTCTTGCAGCAATGGAGGCAGCGGCAGCTCGGCGATCTCATAGGCCGCCCGGGCAGCCACGCGGCTGCCCTGCCAAGCAGCCATCGAATCGTCGACAGCTTCACCGGCCCACTCAGTGCCCTCCGCTGCGGCTTGGTGCCGCACCCGATCGACCAGATCGGCGAGAGGCTCGAAACGTCGCTCGGCCTCCACCGCCCACCGCTGCGCCCGGGCGAACTCCGCATCCGCAGGATCGGTCCCCGAGCCAAGCTCAGCCCGGGCATTCGTCTCGGCAAGGGCTTCCTCGACAAGTCGCGCTTTGTCCCGAACCTCGGCAGCGAACGCGTGGGCAGCGACCTCCCCGGCGCGCACAGGACGAAGGCCACCCCATGGTGCGGTGTCAGACCAGAGTCCGGCATCGACATGATCGGTGAAGTCGCTTTTAGGCGTAATTGTGGCCGGTAACAGCAGCTGGACTCGCGCCCCGTTGCCGCCGAGTAGCGACGCCAGATCGATTCCGCGCTTCCAGCCGGCGGCGTCGCGATCGAGGACCACGCCCACATCGGCACCATCGAACAATTCTGCGCACGCCGCCGGAAAGTTCGCTCCTCCACCGGTATTCGTCGTTGCGACAAGTCCCAGCGATTCAGCTGTTTCGACGTCCTTCTCACCTTCGAGCACCCATACAGGCGTGCCGGCGGCAATTGCGGCAAGCAGTGCGGTAAGGCGGTACAGGACCGGCTCGAATTCCTCGGGCTTGCGCCGTTTCCGCGACCCGTCCGCAGACACGAATACCTGCCGGAACTGCTTGTGCCGAACGTCGCAGCCGTCGCACTCCTCGCGGATGACCTCCTGTACGAGTTCGCCACCAGCGTTGACATAGGGGTAAACCTTGACCCGTTTCCAGGTGTGCTCGAGGACGGTATCGGCGGCCTGCAGAGCGATCCGCGGAGGAAGCCGACCCCCCTTAGGTCTACGTCGCCCGCTGGTCCTCTGCTGAGGTGAGCGGCCGACGCGATCGAGCGGATCCTTCTTCGGCAACGGCTCGTCGTACAGATCGCCCATCGCCAAGCCGAGCGCTTCTGCAATCTCCACCGGTGCCGCGCCACATCCATGGCAGTGCAGCAGCACCATCCCGTCACCCTGACGACCGTTGGTCCACCGAACCGAAAGCGAGGCCTCACGATCGGTGTGGACCGGGCATCGAGCCATCAGCTGGCCGTTGCCGCGCTCTTTCATCCCCACGGGTTCGAGCGCGTCACGCACCCGATCGAATGAGGACATATGCCCATTACGGGCAGGGTGCGTCACAAATCACCCCCGGACACGACCGGGGGCAAGTATGGAAGGTACGCCATGAATCGGGTTAAGATGGCAACGAACATCACCGAGGCCCCCTGATGGTGAATGTTCTCGACATCGAGACGAAGTCCCTTTCCGGTCGGTGGTAACAAATTCACCCGCGAGCACCCGCTCACACGGTGGCAAATCGAATCGATGGACCCCCCTCCCGCCGGCAAGCAGATGGGGGTCTTTCGGTGTTTAACGGCCAGTCATGCCGACATCTCTGTGAGCTCGCCGTCGGAGGTAAGCGCCAGCGCAAACTGGTCGTCGTGCTTGCGCAGCTTCGCCGGATCGACCTTTTTGCGAATGTATTCAGGTACGGGAAGCTCGTGCGCGCGCGCGAGGACCAAGACGGAGTAGTCGCCGAGGTCCAGGCCGAGCTCTGCGGCGCGTTCCTTGTACTTGTTGTGCTGCGCCTCGGGGGCGCGAGTATTGATATGTCCGCGTTTGCCCTTGTGCTCCCTAGCCATGCGTCAACCCTAGGGTGATTCCGATTCGGATTCGGGGACGGCGCAAACCCCGGTGTGTCGCCCATTCGCACTCCTCCTTCGCAGCAAAGATCTCTACAACGAGGAAGATCCACCGCACCCTGCCTGTGTGACAGGTGAGACGAAAAAAATCTTCTCGGCGGCATCATGTCGGCCGCCATGGACAGTCCCGCCCAAAACGCAACCGTCCGGTTCCTGGATCGCAGCGGGGTTGATAAACGCTGCCTTCGATCGTCTGACTCTTCACCCGCAGTAGCGGCGTGTTAGGTCAGCTGCACTCCCCCACGCACGTACTTACACCGGGAGAAGTGGGGAGCAAGGGGAGCAAAACAAAAATCCAGGTCACAGGCCATGAATTGCTCCCCAAAGGCGTGGGGAGCAAGGTGGGGAGCAAGGTGGGGAGCAAGGTCAAAGACGCATCGGATGAGCCAAATCAGGCAAATCGATCTCGCCTCAATCAAGATGACATCGACACGCCTGGCGAAGCCATCTCGCGACGACTCTCGTCCTCGCACCGTTTGGCCTGCATGCGTTTCACCCCGCGTGACGTGGGGGACGATCACTACTGTGCTGACATGGCCGCAGCCCCGAAAGATGACGATGCGCTACTCATGTTGGCGTTCGCCCTGCAATCCAATCCCGGCGCCTACGCCGTGATGGTCGGCGCCGGCGTTTCCGCGGCCGCGGGCGTGCCCACAGCGTGGGACGTGCTCACCGACCTCATCGTCCAAATCGCACACCTCGACGGCGACAACGTGAAGCCCGAGGACGCGGAGCAGTGGTATCACGACCACAAAGGTGGCCGGGAACCCCGATATGAGGATGTTCTCGCGGAGGTGGCACCGACGCAGATAGAGCGGCAGCGTGTGCTGCGCAAGTACTTCGAGCTCCCCACCGACTCGCCAGCAGAGTTGGATGCTGACGACGCCGGCCCACAACCGACGCTGGCTCACAAGTCGATTGCCCGCCTTATCCGGCGTGGAGTCGTTCGGGTGGTTCTCACGATGAACTTCGATCGACTGTTGGAGAAAGCAATCCGCGCTGAAGGCGTCGAGCCAACTATCGTGGCGTCGGACGAGGAAGCTGCAGGGCTCGCTCCCCTGCACACTCTGAATTGCAGCGTGATTCACCTGCACGGCGACTACCTCAACCCGGAGTCGATGCTCAACACCACCGCCGAGCTCGAGAAGTACCGCCCCAAGATGCGGGAGCTTCTTCATCGGGTGCTCGAAGACTACGGGCTGATTGTCGCGGGATGGTCCGCGAAATATGATCCAGCCCTCCGCTCAGCGATCGCCGAGCGATACCCATCGCGGTTCACGATGGCATGGGTTGAACCGTTCGAACAGGCTCAGGTAGCCGTCGAGCTGCGGCAGCTGAAGCAGGCGAAGTTGGTGCCGATGGGAGCTGACGACGCGTTCGGCCGTCTGGTCGATGCGGTCGAGTCCATGGCCCTGCGCCGGTCCCGGCATCCATTGACGATTGCTGTGGCCGCGGAAACAGCCAAGCGCGAGCTCTCAGGGCGCTGGACGGCGATTAGCCTTCACGACACGCTCGCCGCTGAGTTCGCACGATTGCATGAGCATCCGGACTTTCATCTCACCGTCTACAACGCACCCGATGAGCAGTATCTCGAGATGCTGCAACGAGCGTGGGCGGCGACGAGCATGCCAGCGGCTATGGTTGCGGTCCTGTCCTATTGGGGAAACGAGCGCACCGACAGCTGGTGGCTGGATGAAATAGAACGTTTCGCGGTTCAGCCGCGCTCGGCCGGCGGGAACCTCAGAGAGATCCTTCTTCGGGTGGTCGCCGGTTCGGTTCTCTTCTTCGCAGCAGGCGTTTCGGCGGTAGCAGGTAAGCGCTACGACTTGCTCGGACGACTACTTCGGCTGGAGCGAACCAATCCCCTCAATCAAAACCGCGAAATACTCGGGCGCGCACTGGATCCGCTGCACGTCTACGAGATCACGAACCGCGAGCATCAGCACTACGTGCATGTGCGGCCGATCCTGGCCGAATCACTCGGCCTCGGCCTCGCCACGATCGACGATGCGTGGCAGCGCTTCGAGATACTGCGGCTCGCGACAACGCTCATGGCCCACGAACACTTCACTGACCGCCTGACAGAGTTCCTGGACAAGGACGCCGTACTCGATGCGGTAGCCCAGGAGCTTCGGCCCGAGCTGGCGGCCGGCGCAGGAGGCGCGGGCAGCGACAAATACCGTGAAGCTTGGCTCGATCGTGATAAGTCGCTCGGCAAAGCCGCGTCACTCGGGAGTCTGGGCCGCCCGCACCTGCTCGCCGTCTCGTCGTACCAACAAGGAGGTGAACGGTGGGGCAGCCCAGTCGCTGACGGCATCGTCAGAGATCTGACCATCGAGGGTGATCAGCACCCATTCGTCACCGCGGGCATCGGCAAAACTGATTCGCGCACGCTGCGCCTGGCTGTCGAGGCCGTGGGTGTTCAGCTGACGCGCCGGGCCGTCGATCTTGAGAGGGCGCCTATCCCACCAGGCGCCGCGATGCGCATGCCGAATGAGCTGTGGCTCGACTGAGTTGCCTACACACCTAACAACAAGTGATAGTGGTCATGCCTGGCGGCCCTTATCACGATCTCCCACAACAGATTAAAGAATACTGGTGCCGTCGTCGATCTTTCCGATGCGCTCGACGTCTGACCCTCGCTTGACCCAGTGGCCCGGCCCTCGTCGTGTCCACGACGGCCAGGCCACTGTCAACGAGGACAAGAGCCGGTGTGCCAGAAAGTCGAACCGCGCGTTAGCGCGACCTTGTCTCGAGGTAGTGGGCCAACAGGCCGGCGAGCAGGTGGCTGCGTGACTTCGCCCCTACCTTCTTCTGTTGCTCGTCGAGCCAGTCGCGTTGCTCGATCGTGAAGCGGAACCATGTTTCGACACCACTTTTCACCTGGAGAGGTTCGCGGCGGATGGGCATGCCGGCTGCGGACCTGCCGACTAGTGGGCGAAACAGGTCGCCCAATCGGTCCCCCACTGCGTCGAAGGCCGCTATGACGACGTGGCTGTGGTCGCACTGCTCCTCGGCCGCGCACTCGTGCAACGCCTTTTGTGTCGCGCGGTCGAGGTAGGCGGTGACATTGACGATCGTGCCGCCGTCGACGGTGCCTACTGTCTCGTCGACGTGGATGACCGGTTCAGGCCGCGGCTTTGTAGCTATAGGGCTCGGTTGGACGACGCGTGGCGTCGGCGGCTCTGCGCGTGGTGGCTTGGGTCGATCGTCTGCGGCGACGTCGTGCAAGACTCTCGGTGGGGCGGGTGCGGTAGCGGGTCGAGGAGATGGCGCGGGGGTGTTGCCGCGTGTCGGTAGCAGGCCGCTGAGTCCTTCACTGCGGTCTGGAGCGGTTTTGGCGCCGAACGTGCTCGCCAGGCTCCGCCGCTTTCCTGTGGTGTTCTCGGTCACGCCGAGACCCCCTCTCGTGTGATTTCCGTGAGGCGAATCAAGATTTCTCGTGTCAGTCCTGCCCAGTCCTCTGCGAGTCCAGAAGCGTTGCGGGACAGGATTACATCATCTGCTGTGGTGCCTAAACGAAGCGCTGCGAAACGGGCGGCTTGGGCTTCGTCGGTGCGCAGTTCCAGCTCATGAACCAACAGGCCACGGCGGCGGCCATCGTATGCCGTCGTCTCGAGGTTGCGGATGCGGGATTCGAATACAGGCGCTGCGTCGCCGACAATTTCTTCGATGGCATTGCGGGATGCTTTCTCCAGGCTGGTCGATCGAGAACCGATGCCGAAGAGCATCACGCCAGCCAGTTGAAGATTGGGGTTGACCGGCGGGATGCCGCGGACTTCGTCACCGTCGCGTGCGTAGGAGAATCGGCTGGCTACCGTCTCCATCCCGTCGAAGCTGGCATCGTCTGCCTTGACGGGGATGATCACCGCTGCAACGACTTCCATGACGGCGTCGATAATGACGAGATCCCCGGGTGGTGTGTCGAAGACGATGATGTCGTAGTTGTGCGCCACTTGCAGCAGTGATGCCAAAACCATCTGGCCGAGCCTGGCCCCGGGCGTGCGTTGCTGGCGGGAGATGATTACCGCCGCCAGATCGAATAGAGCCCCTCCCCCAGGTATAACGTCGAGGTTCGCTCTGCCGCCCACGTTATGGATGATTGGTGGCGCAGTACCACCGAGCAGTGCTGAGAAGAGCTCAGCGCCGTCCTGGGCTTCGTAGCCCAGATCGCGGCACAAGTTGCCCTGTGGGTCGAAGTCGGCGAGCAGTACGCGGTAGCCGGCTGCAGCGAGCAGGCCGCTGACATTGGCGGCTGCTGTGGTCTTGCCGACGCCGCCTTTTCCATTGAAGAATCCAAACGAGAGCGGCATTTCGGCGGTCGGCATTGGCTGGACAATGTGTACGGGCATTGAGGAACGTCTCCCCTATGTAGTGACGCGTGACGATTGGTCTTCATGCAAGCTAACAGGGGACCTGGACAGTACGCCCGAAACCACGCGTGTCGTTCAGCAAGATGTGACGCAGTCGTAACTGCCTGAGCACCTACGGGCTTTCCGGTGTGACGCCGCGTGTTGGAAACTGCCGTATTAGATGCACGGTATCGCGTTTGATGAGCCGTTTGTCGACCTACGTTTACGCCCGCTTGTCCCTGCGCGAGTTGACCAACGTGTAAATAGTTGTGATGCCAAGCTTGGCTCTACGTTGGACACTCGGCAGTATCTCCGGCATGTGAACATGCACGTCGAGCACCTGGTTAACACGCAGCGTACTAGGCGTGTTTCCATCCGTTATCCCACGTCGTTAATCACCTGTGATGATCTGCCCTACACAATGCAGATATTCCTACTTGTAAGAATGCAGTGCAGAAAGCGAGCGAGCATGCGGGATAACCAGCATGAGGCACAGCGGGAAATCATGCGTGATATGACCTAGGTGATAGAGCTGTATAAATAGCTGGCGGAGATGCTGGTCAACATGCGTGGGCACTGGCGTGGATGATCTGCGTTACGAGCAGCTGGATCAACTGCCTGGACGTGATGCCAGAGGCGACACTGAGTACCAATACGGGGTTAAAGCGCTGGTTTTGGTGCTGGCTACAGCCCGGGGGAGAGGTATCGGTCCTAGACGAGGTGCTGTTGCGTGACTAAATATCGGACAAACCGCGAGGCAGAGTGCGGGAGAGTGAGGGGGACTATCGGCAGGCCGTGCTGCTGGCATGGGATACGGGTGAGATGGCGGGAACACTTACGTGTCAATGTGCTGGGTCCCAGGGCCCGGGCACGAAGGTTGGTGGACACGCGTGTGAGTGTGCTGGTGCCGCTGCATGGCACTACAACATGGTGGGCAGAGTGGGTCTAGCTGCGGGACGACATGTTGGGCCGAACACGGGACAAAGAACGTGTACGTCTGCGTGGTCAGCAGGGGAGGGAAGCGCGGTACTGGCTCGGAGTTCGCCGTGGGTCTCCGGGCTCGCCGCGCGTCTCTCGGTGGCCTTTCACCAGGTAATCGAGGCCTTCCGCAGTGAATAGTCCCGCAGCGTCTGCGAGATCGGCCGGTCGTCGAGTGCTGCGCAGCTCAACGACCAGGTCGACCAGCGTGTCCTCGATGATCCCCTCGGCCGCGAGGTAGAGCGCCCACAGCTGACGAAGTTCCCAGGCTCGGATCAGGGGATTGGAGAAGAAGAGACCATCGACAATCCGCTGCACGCGCTCGACCTGAGCATTCGTTCTCTCCTCAGGATCTGACCACGTTGCGAAGAACGAGCTCGACGCACATTCCTCGCTAGTCAGGTCCAGTTCAGCGGCGACAGGTGCCCAGTCGTGCGGGCAGATAGCTTTGCGTGCTTGCTTCACGGCATCGCCGAATGCGCGTTGACAGACTGTCGAATACTCGCCTACCTCGCGCTGGTAGCGCGCGAGGTCGCGCAAATCCTGGACGGAAGTGAATTCTTGCCGGCCACGAGTGAACTCAGTGGCGACGAGGAGTGCCTCACTGCCACACCATTGGAAGCGGCTTTGCCGATACTGACTACGGTGCCAGCGCAAATCGTCAACCCACTGGGCGGCAGTCTCGGCCCCGGATCGGCTCTGCGGTGCGGTCATAATGAACCAATGATCGCACCGTCAGTCAATGATGTCACCTACCGCTGCGGCGAGGCATACAGACCGTATGTGCGACAGTGTTCAAAGGGTATACACACCGTCCCGAATGCGTCCCACAGCCGTACCAATATCGATAACATGACGACGCTGGGACGATAGACACGCGGTCCAACAGCGCTCCTAACACGATATGGAGACAAGCACTGTATACGCCCATAGCAATGTAATACAGCGACGCACACCCGCATACAGACGAGATACACACCCATATGACACACACCCCATGCCGTCGATAAACGACTGTAGGAACTGCATTGACATACGCTGCACAACCAGGCCATGCCGTCTTCATCACCCTTGCCAATGCGCTTATGACGGTATCGGCACACCCTCCCACGCCGAAAGTACCGCGTTGGAGGTAGACGTCGAGACGACTATGCGGGACGATATGGCAACGTCAAACCAGGGGCGAACGCGGTTTGGGCGAAGGTGTCCAGGGGACGCGGTATACATCCGTGAACCAACCTACGAAGTATCCGAGCGACACAGTTCGCTCCATGAAGAATCGGAGAACACCGTGACCAGGTCGAATGATCCGGGTTACCCGCTCCAACCTGGGCCGCAGAACCCGCACCGCGACCTATCCAATGCATTCCGAACACCCGGCGCTCGGCGCGCGATGGCGCAACAGGATTTCGGTCCGGAGCCCGAAGAGCAGCGCGCATATCCGACAGCCGGCGCCGCCGACCGAGGAAAGCCATCGAGCGTTCGACTGCCCAAGCAGTCACACGACAAGCTCGCCGCCATGCGCGCAGAGACAGGAATGACGAACGGCCAGATCTTCATCGTGGCGATCGAAGCGACGCACGATCGCCTCGTGCAACTGCTCTATCCCGGCGGCCGAATTGGCGGCGGAGTTTTCGCAGCCCGGGGCATCAAGGAGAAAACGTCACGTGACGAAGAAGGCACCCAAGTGACGTACCGGATGTCGACAGGGGATTTCGCGGCGCTCGACGGGCTGATCAGAGAGCTGGGCGCAACTTCTCGCTCGCATCTGATCTCTGCTGCATTATCCGGATACTTCGACGAACGCCACGATAAAGCGGGGGAGTAGCCCGCGTGGCCTCGCGCGCAGACAGGCGGGGCCACCGACGAATCGAACTCGAAAATAAGACCTTCGACCTGTGGAACACTCGATGTTTAACGGTTCCCCTGACTGAAGTCGGGGGATTTCACGCTCGGATTGCACCGGCACGCCGACCCGAAGGAGGGTTGCAAGTGTCTTACATCTTCAACACGAGTGTGGCCCGTTCTGCCACAGCCAAAACCAGTTTGGCGGCGTTCCGGTCCCGACTGCCGGTATGTCCGCAGCAGGGGGCACAGGAAGATTCGTTGCGTGAGTTCGAGACGCTGCTTGGTTCTCGCGAAGCAGCTCGAACACGTCATCGTCGTGTATGCGGGCTGCACCATCACCACCTTCCGCCCAGCCCGCGAACCCCGTTGAACCAGTTCTCGTTTCGCCGCACCGATCGCAGCGTCGGCAGCTTTGCGGGCCATCCGGGACTTGTTCAGAAAGACCGGTTTGAAGTCCTCGACCGCGATCAACTCATGCGCGGCGACGACCCGTGTGGCCCATACCCGCGAATCATGGGCGGTCTGCCTGCGGGCCTTCGCCGACAGTTTCACTGCATCGTGTTTGGCACGCAGGTACCCGCCCGAGGGCACTTGGCCTTTGGATCGTCTGCGGCGCGCCATCTTTCGCTGCGCTGTGGCGAGTTCGGCGGCTCCGGTGCCCGAGGTAGGGCAGGTCGAAACCGGCATCGCTCGCGGTGGCCGTGGTGGACACGCCCCAGTCGACCCCGAGACCACCGGACACTGGCGGGGTGGTCGCGATGGTACGGCGGACGGCGAACGAGGCGTACCAGTGCCCGAGGCTGTTCCTGGTAGACCGTGACGGAGGTGGGTTCGCTGGGAAGATCGCGCGACCACACGACAGGAATCGACACCCTTTTCGCCAAGACCAGTCGGTCATCGCGGATGGTGAACCCACGCGTCGTGTACTCCAGCGAAGGCCGCGCTTTCTTGCGTGCCTTGAACTGCGGTCGTCCCCGCCGTTTGACGGTGAACGAGTGGTCCAGCGCCTGGGCGTAGGTGCGCAGAGTCTGCTGCTGCGCACCTTGGGAACCCTCACGCAACCAGCCATTGCGGCGGCGCGACTCGGTCAGCAGCTTCCCCAGCCGGGGCGAACGTGGGTTTGCTTCCCGGCTTCTGTTGGTGGGTGATGAACGTGACGTAACTATCTTCTCGATCGGATACGGGCCGGATGAAGCAGGAAAAGTAATCGCAAACTTTGGTGTTCTGAGCAAGCAGAAAGGGTGGCGACGGCTGAACGTTGCGATCACCCGAGCTCGTCGTCGCATCGAAGTCGTGTCCTCTCTACACGCAGGTGATGTAACGCCGTCAACGAACGAGAGCGTCGAACATCTGCGCGCTTACCTCGACTACGCAGAACGGGGGCAGGCAGCGCTTGCAATCAACCTCGGCAGCACTGGATTCGGCCCCGAGAGCCCATTCGAAGAATCGGTGATCAACACCATCCGAGGATGGGGATACACCCTTGAAGCACAGGTTGGTGCGGCGGGATTTCGCATCGACATCGAGATTCGCCACCCGCAGTATCCTGGCTCGTTTGCCCTCGGCGTCGAATGCGATGGATATCAATATCATTCGGCCCCTGCAGCGCGCGATCGAGACCGTCTACGGGAGACCAAGTCCTCCGCAACCTGGGCTGGACTTTGCATCGGATTTGGGGGACTGCGTGGTACCGGAACCGCGCGACCGAGGGACAAAGGTTACGCGCGGCGATCGATAGTGCGATATCCGTTTCACCGACGACAACGATTCGCGCTGAGACGAGACCGCCACGCCCGCCAGTGAATACAACCGTGGCCGAGCCATGGACACCGCCACGATGGGCCAGCGACTATGCGGGTCGCATTAATCCAGCCTCTACCCTGGGGAGTCGACCCGAGAGATGATGTCAGCCGATTTCATATGGCGCCTGGCGATGAAGCTGATCGCCGAGGTGGAAGGCCCAGTCCACCTCGATCTTATCCACCAGCGCTCGCGGGACGCTTGGGCGATCGGACGAATCGGACCTCGGGTCCGCGAAAACATCGCCGCCGCAATCGAAGTCGCATCGTTGGTCCGCGACGGAGACTTCGTCGACATCGCAGATCGGCCCGTCCGGCATGTGCGCACACCCACCGAAGAGGTGAAGCGAACCGCACAACAAGTACCTGTCGGCGAGATGAACCTGGCGATTACGCACTTACTCCGCGACAGCGGCAACACCCTGCGTACCGAACTGGTGACGGCAGTCGCCCGCCTATTCGGCTGGAATCGCACCGGCACCGGTATAGACAGACGCGTCTCTGTCGCAATCGACAATCTGATCGATGAAAACTTGGTTACACAAGTCGGCTCACAGATCAGCCTGACATGACTCTTAGCTGCGTGACAACGACAGCGTGCTCCACGCCGCACGATTTGGCGACACCGGGCGGATAGATATTCGAGGTAGAGCGGCAGGTCCCGAGTTCGGCGATCAGCTTGCGGTCGATTCCGGGGGCTGCGTCGTAATCGAAATCCTCAGGTCGGTGGCACCAACTTGAGCATCGGCGCCCGCACGATGAGTTCGGCCAGCGACGTCGGCTCAAATGGGAGACGGCGGATGCAGCCCGTGGAAGTCACCGACGATAATTGCCCTTACCGCAGCTATCGCCGGAAACAGCCAGGTCAGCGTGTTTCCAGCCGTCACCGTGACGAAAACAGGCGGTAGAACTTGCGGCTGGCCCGCACCGATGCGTCGGTGACCACGGCTACCCTGCCGATATGTACGCCGACGGCCAGCTCTCGGAAGTCGACCTGACCGGTGCTTTGTCGACCGGAGCCGGTCCGGAGCCGGGTCTCGACGCGATCACCACCAGCCGGATCACCGACACACTGGCGGCGTCGAAAGCCCCGGCGACACGGCGCGCCTACCGCTCGGACTGGGACCGGTTCGACCGCTGGTGCTGGCGAGAGAACCACACCGCATTGCCGGCGCACCCCGCGGTGGTCGCGGCGTATCTGGTCGACGCGGCAGCGGCGGCGCGCACACCAATGGGGGAGCGGGCTTACTCTGCGGGCGACGTTGAGCCGGTGGGTGGGATCGATCAATCATGCACACCGGGCCGCCGGACACGGCGCGGTCGCCGATCACGACATGGTCCGCTCCACCCTCGCCGGGATCCGCCGCACCATGGCAGTCGGACGCGAGCGGCCGACCACCGCTGCCGGTGGATCTGCGGATCACTCGACACCGCGCCGCGCCGCCACCGGGTGGGCCTCTTCCGGTGATCTGCTGTGGTCGAAGGCAACATTGTCGAGCGATCACGGTGACATCTGCATCAGATCGGCGCTCAACTAAGGCCAACCTAGTGAAGTGTATGCTTACCTAACTGTCTAGCAGTCGAGGGAGCCCTGGGTGTACGTCTGCATCTGCGCCGCGGTCACGGACGCGCGTGTACATGAATGTCTCAGGGATGGCGCTCGCACCGTCGAGGATGTCGGGCGGCACTGCGGTGCCGGAACCGGCTGTGGCAGTTGCCTCGACAGGCTGGATGGCCTGGTTGACAGTCAAGTGTCGGGCGCCAATACCAAGAGTTGTGCAGTGGTTGCGTGATCTCCTGCGGTGGTGGCTAGCGCCCTGTTACGGTCGGCTCAGCGGTTCGACCGGAGGTGGGCGATGCGGGGCGACGACGAGGTTTTGGCTCTCTTGAACGCGCAACTGACCAGTGAATTAACGGCGATAAATCAGTACTTTCTTCATTCGAAGATGCAGGCGAGTTGGGGCTTCACCAGGCTGGCCGCACTGACTCGGGCAGAATCGTTCGATGAGATGCGGCATGCGGAGCTGCTGACCGATCGGATCCTCTTCCTGGATGGCCTACCCAATTACCAACGGTTGCAGTCAATTCGGATCGGTCAGACGATCAAGGAGCAGTTCGAAGCCGACATGGCCGTCGAGCTCGAGGTAGTCGACCGCCTCCGCCCGGGAGTGATCATGTGCCGAGAGAAGGCCGACGTCACCACCGCAAACCTTTTCGAGACGATTCTCGCGGACGAGGAGCAGCACATCGACTACCTCGAGACACAGCTTGCCCTGATCGACAAGCTTGGCGAGCAGTTGTATCTCGCCCAACTCGTCGACCAGCCCCCGACCGCCGGCTGAACTTCCGTCCGAACCGTCTCGCCCGGCGTATGAACTGACTGAATAGAACTCGGCGCAGGTTCACATGTACGTCTGCATCTGTTTTGCGGTCACCACCGCCGACGTGCAGGTTGTCATCGACCGAGGCGCGAGGACGACGAAACAGGTCGCGGCTCGATGTGCTGCCGGCACCTCCTGTGGCAAGTGCTGCCGCTTGATACGCAGGATGATCGACGATAGTCCCGAACCCGCGCCTGCGATCATCGCTCAAGATCGCCCAGTCGAGGAGGGTCGCGGATGACGAGTGTCGACGGTCCGGTCGTGGTCGCGGCCGGGTACACGGTGCTGGACCCGCAGCGCTGGCGCAAGGCGCTCGACTCTCAGGCGCAAGATCTGGCGTCCCGCGGCGTGCTCAACCGTTGGGGCTACCAGTCACTCGCCAATCAGGACTATGTCTGCGCCGGTGTCGTCGTCGACACGTTGGCGCAGGCCCTTGCGCTCCTGCAGGACGGCGAGGCGGCGCGATGGCTGGCGGACGCTGGGGTCGACGAGTTTCCGCCGTTCTTTGTCGGCCGTTGCGTCGGGTCTGTCGAGGTGGGTGAGCTGCCTGTCGTCGACCGAGGAACAGCCTCAACAACTTTCGCTGGCGCGGCCAAGCACATCGCCGTCACGATTCACTCCGTTTCAGACTTCGGTCGATGGCTTGGTGCGATCCGGGCGGCCGCGGCAACCGCAACGTTGGCCGATGCCGGAGTTCGACGTATTTGGATCTACAGAGCCGTTGACGACCCAACTGAATTCCTGACGGCTCTCGAGTTGGGGTCTGCGGAACTTGCGCGAGCCATCCCGCGGGTTCCGATGCTCGAGGCGTTGCTCATCGACGAGATTAGGGTCGCATATCACCCTGGAGTTTTCGTCGGTAGGCGTACGCGGGCGGGGGGCGAAGCCGCGAAACGGCATTGTCAACTTGATTGAGGGCCTTGATGATTCGGGCTATCAGGACGTGCCAGGGATCGGTCTGACGGAGCGGTGCTGTTCGCGAGCAGATGCTCGCCCGCTTCGAGGCGACTGTGCCGTGAGGGGACCGGTCGAAACCGCACCCGGTGTGTCGGGCCGCGCAGGATCTCGGCGCGATCAAAAGGCCTGGCGCCCAGGAGAGGCGAAGTGGTCCGCGGGTGCCGTTCTGCTGCCGACACCTTCGGGGACTCAGTGTCGCATCCGGCGCTACCGCGACATTCCGAACGGAGGCAACGACGATGCCCGACACTGGCGACTACATCGTGATTGCTCTGATGATTCTGGCGAGTGCGCCGGCCCTCTACAGTATCCGCAGCAGCTGCGCGCATATCACCGCGAGCTGCAGCGTAGGGGTTGGACGACACACGTGGACGCTACGAATCGAACGGCCTGCAAACGTGCACCATGCCTGAACGCGTTGTGCGACAGGTAAAGTCGCCGCTCGCTAGAGTCGTGCGTTGAAGCTGACCGACGACTTTGGGATGGATATCCTGCCGGATGATCGGATCGACCTGTCGATGGATTTCGCATACTCGCGCTTGGCGAATCAGTGCCGAGTTGGTGGCGGGAGCGAGCCGACATGCACCGCAACATGCCCTGAATGTGAAATGCACTCGACTCAGTTTTAGATCGTGATTGATTGAAAACCAAAGCGCCGGTTCGCCTTTGCAAGCGCCTCGCCGAAGTCGTCGACGATTATCCCGGCTTCGCTGACCGGCTGAGCCCTGACACTCGGAGCCGAACGCGGGTCCGGCTGACAGCCGGGCTGCGTCACCCTGTGGCGTGGATTCATTCGCACGCCACAGTTCGGTATCGAGCGCGCGCAGCCTCCGCCCGAAGGTGCCAACGAAGTCTTGGAGCGGTTGGCCACCCTTCCGATCAGTACCTGGACCTACGGGTTCGACCACGAATCCGTTCGGCATCTGGGACCGATGGCGCAGGACTTCGCGTCGACGTTCGGGCTCGGGTACACCGACAGGCAGATCGCGATGGTCGACGCGAACGGCGTCTGCATGGCCGCTGTGCAGGCGTTGCACCGTCGCGTCGGTGCGCTCGAAGCGGCGTTGGAGCGGGTGCGAGACCGCTAAGCCGCCTTCGAGGCCGTCGCGGAGGCGGTGATCAGTCCGGTGGTGATCGCGTCGAGACTCGGCCCCGTGCCGTGCGTAGTCGACGACGCGCCGATAGAATCGGACTCCGCGAGCTCGCCGTCGGCGTACATACCGGCAGGTCAACGCGGTCCACCGACGCATCGGCGCAGGCCAGCCGCAAGTTATCGCGCCTATTTTCGTCACCGTGACGGGTGGAAACGCGCTGAGCAGCGGGTTTCCCGTGATACCTGCGGTAATGGTGATTATCGTCGGCTTACCCAACCACATTTGCCGCGCGCTCGCCGCCAGCATCCTTGCCGTTCCCCTCGCCCTTGCCACCGGCACCGCATCTGCCGGCACCCACAACTGGGACGGGGTCGCGCAGTGTGAAAGCAGCGGCAACTGGCACATCGACACCGGCAACGGCTACTACGGAGGCCTGCAATTCACGCCGAGCACCTGGCAAGTCAACGGTGGCAGCGGCACCCCGAGCGACGCCAGCAAGGGCGAGCAAGAACGCGTCGCCGAGAACGTTCTCGCCACCCAGGGCCCCTGCGCGTGGCCAGTCTGCGGACACAACCTCTGACCACGGCAGAATCCAGTGTCGATAACCTCAATTGTGGGTGGGTGGCCCGGTTTCACGGCGCTGACACCGGCCACGTCCACACCCGCGTCGGAACGTAAGGTTCGGGGGATGAACCACGATGAGATAGAAAGCCGATTCAGGAGACTGACCGATGAGCAACGCGCGGCGCTGCGCGCCGACCCGCACGGCCCCGTTCCCCGCGAACTCATTCCTCGCCTCGAACAACTCGGTCTGCTACCTGCCGACGACAGCCACCCGGCTGGTGAACACACCTTGCCACCCACAGCGGGATGTTCCAGAGACGTTGGCGTCCAGTTGGTGTCTATCTGAACGGCCTCGCGACGTTGTTCGGTCGAATGATCGGCCTGCGCATCGGCCGGTGGATCCTTCCGCTCGGACGGACATGGGCAACGACACGGCGCACGGCGACGCAGATCGGAAAGCCCGGTTCGCAGCGGGAACGAGACAAGGAACGGCAATTGCAGAAGTTCACTGGGTCGATCACGTGGTTCAACGGAAGAAAAGGGTTCGGGTTCATCACCCGCGAGGACGGCGAAAAGGACGTATTCGTACCTTTCTCGGCGATCGCGGGCGGTGGCGACAAGGCCATGGCCGATGGGCAGCGTGTCGAGTTCGAGATGTCCTCCGGCGCGAAGGGTCCGTCCGCGTCCAAAGTCGCCCCCATCTAGCGTCCAAGGATCGCTACAGGCACGGTAGGCCAGGAGCTGAAGCCGGGCACAACCAGGCAGGGTCGGTTGCAGAAAGCTCTACATTCACGGATTCGGCATCCAGGCCGTCACCAAAGCACACCGGTCGCGCTCCATCGACGACGC
Organism: Mycobacteriales bacterium; assembly: GCA_038256175.1. GTDB lineage: Bacteria > Actinomycetota > Actinomycetes > Mycobacteriales > Mycobacteriaceae > Antrihabitans. The sequence continues at coordinate 57,916 of JBBSKP010000002.1, read as the reverse complement.
CCGCGCCATGGTCATCGACGCTCTGCGCGGTCACGACGCCGACGTGCCCGACGACGTGACCATCAACTGGACCGACACTCTCTCTAACCCGTACGCATTGCGCTGTGCGCTGGCGATCCCCGGAAATCGGGCACCCGGCGGCCGTGTCGAGTTACTTGGTGTTCGAGTTACTCAGTGACACAGGAAGTTTCGCTGGCAAATGCCCTGTGCTCGGCGAGCGTCGATCGTAGAGTAGGAACTCTCGATCGCGGCAGTGAGGTGCGACGCGTCGGGGACTGTCCGGCCGCCGGCATCGTCATCGCGTGCGGGCGAGTGCGGTGCTCAGCGAAGTCGATCGAGGAAAGGTGGTGTGGTGGCCATGCTGTCCGGTGACGACCCGCGGCACGGGACCGCGAACGCCTATTGCAACCTCGCCTGTCGATGTGCGTCGTGTCGACGTGCGAACACGCTGAGCCGGCGGGCCTACATCGCCTCGGTCCGGGTGCATGCCCGGATCGTGGGGCGCCACGGCACCTCGTCGGCCTACAACAGCGGCTGCCGCTGCTGCCAGTGCAGGGCCGCCAACACCGAACGAAGCCGCCGATACCGCCGCGATGCAGATCATCCCGACCACCGCGGAGTCGTCCGCGCCTCGCCCTCAGCGGCACCGACAGCCGCCGCCGAGTAAGAATGTTCGCGACGTCAGATAATGTGCCAGCTTCCTCGCCAGGTGGAACCCGGTGCGCAGGCTGCTGGTGACGGGGGTGTTCCCTGAGCGGGACTGCCGCCACGGTTCTGTCAACGAGGTGCGGGGAAGCGATGTTCGAACGATTCAGTGACGACGCGCGACGCGTTGTCGCCGGCGCGCACGAGGAAGCTCGATTGTTGTGCGACGTCTACATCGGCAGTGAGCACATCCTGCTCGCGCTGACCCGCACCCGTGACTCGGTGGCGGCGACGCTGCTGAAGTCGGTCGGTGTCACAGACGCCGCGGTGCGTGAACGGGTCTCTGCGAGCGTCGGGGTCGGCTCCACCGAACCCGTGGGACATATCCCGTTCACCTCCCACGCGAAGCGGGTGTTTCAGCGGAGCATGCGGGAGTGCCGCGAGTTCGCCGACGATGTCGTCGCGACGGAGCACCTGATGCTGGGCCTGCTCGACGACGCCAACAGCACCGGGGCGCAACTCGTGCGCATTCTGTCGGGCATGGACGAGGCGCATCTGCAGCAGCAGTTGCGGGAGAAGCTGGCCGACTACCGCACCGAGGAAGGTCCCCCGCCGACAGCATCGGCGCACGTCGTGCAAGTCCGGTTGAGCACTGCGGAACGCGCAGCGTGCCTCACCGCGGCCGACCGTGCGGGTCAGCCTCTCGAGGATCGTCGCTGAAGTATTCCTCGCTGAAACCGGCGGCGACATGAGTGTGTTCCCGACCGCCGGGCATCTCGCCTCGTGGGCGGGCACCGCACCCGGATGCAACGAATCCGCCGGGCGGGTCAAATCGACGAAGACCCGGCCCGGCAATCGACACCTCAAGGGCGCGCTGGGGACCGCCGCGTTGTCGGTGTCCCGTTCCAAAGGAACGTATTTCTCCGCCAAATACCGACGAATCGCGCCGCGCAGCGGTCCTATGAAAGCGCTTGTCGCCGTACAGCATTCGATGCTCGTCGCGGCCTGGAACATGCTCACCAACGGCGAGCTCTACCGCGATCCCGGCGCCGACTACTACACCCGACGAATCCCCGCGAAGACCAGAGCCCGCGCGATCGGCCAACTCGAAGCCCTCGGCTACCGCGTCATCCTGCAACCACTCACCGACACCGCATAACAACAACACCGCCGGACCCGATCACCCCGCTGCCAACACCGGCGAGCCACCGATCGCCGCCCTCACCGGGCCTGTGGATTTTTCGGTGTTTCCGGCCTGACACGCCGGACGTGAGTTCGGCGGGAAAGGTGCCGTAAATGACGACACTGGACGATGTGACACGGAAATCGATGCCGGAGGTCTCTGCGGAGGCTGCGGCTGCCCAAGAACTGGTTCGACTGGCCAAGGCGCAGGGGTTGTCTTTGACCGGACCTGACGGGCTGCTCAAACAGTTCACCAAAACGGTCCTGGAAACCGCGCTCAACGAGGAAATGACCGACCACCTCGGGTTCGACAAGAATCAGGCCCCTGATCAGCGCGAATCGGGCAATGTGCGGAACGGCACACGGTCGAAGACGGTGCTGACCGAAGCGAACGGGCACGTGCAGATCGACGTACCCCGAGACCGGGCCGGCACTTTCGAGCCGCAGATCGTGCGCAAGCGGCAACGCCGCCTGGGTGGGGTCGACGCGATCGTGTTGTCGCTGTACGCGAAAGGCCTGACCACCGGGGAAATCGCCGCCCATTTCGACGAAATCTATGGTGCGTCGGTGTCGAAGGAAACGGTCTCCCGGATCACCGACAAGGTGATCGCGGAGATGCAGGACTGGGCCAGCCGGCCCCTCGATAGCGTGTACGCGGCGATTTTCATCGACGCTATCCACGTCAAAATCCGGGACGGCCAAGTCGCCAACCGGCCCATCTACGCGGCGATCGGCGTCACCCTCGATGGGGAGAAAGATGTCCTCGGATTGTGGGCCGGCACCGGCGGGGAAGGAGCCAAATTTTGGATGTCCGTGCTCACCGACCTCAAAAATCGTGGAGTGCGGGACACGTTCTTCGTCGTCTGTGACGGGCTCAAAGGCCTGCCCGAAGTGGTCGGGAACGTGTGGCCCCTCGCGACGGTCCAAACATGCGTAATTCACCTCATCCGCAACACTTTTCGGCTGGTCTCCAAGAAAGACTGGGATGCGGTGAAACGGCACGTGACACCGATCTACACCGCTCCCACCCCTGAGGCTGCGCGCGCGGCCTTGGATGATCTGGTCGAGGTGTGGGGCCGTAAATACGGTGCGGTGGTGCGGTTGTGGGAGAACGCATGGGAAGAGTTCATTCCGTTCCTCGATTACGACATCGAGATCAGACGAGTGATCTGCTCTACCAACGCCATTGAATCGCTGAACGCGCGGTATCGGCGAGCGATCAAGGCGCGTGGGCATTTCCGACGGAGCAAGCGGCGTTGAAATGCCTGTATTTGGTGACGCGGTCGCTGGACCCGACCGGGCGCGGTCAGGCACGATGGACAATGCGCTGGAAACCCGCTCTCAACGCGTTTGCGATCACCTTCGCAGACCGTTGGCCCGGAGCTGAAACCTACTGATAGACAACGCCGGAAACACCGTTGGCGTTACAGACCCCCCTCACCAGTCGGTGGTCACCTCATTTTCGTGAGAGGCAGGCGGAGTGATCTTGCTGGGGGTCAGCTGTGGTGTGGGCCGAGGTCGAGTAGTTCGGTGACGTGGGCGACGGCTTCGGTGCCGGGGTTGATGTAGCGCATGGCGGTGCGGGGGTTGCGGTGGCGGGTCTTGGCCATGATGGTTTGGAGGGGCACGTTCTGCTCGCCGAGGTGGGTGGCGGCGGAGTGGCGTAGTTGGTGCAGTTCCCAGCCGGTGTAGTCGCCGAGCAGGATGCGGGACCGGTCGTAGCCCAGGCGCGCTTTTCCGGTGTCGGGGCACAGGTCGCGGGCCGGTGGGAGCCGGGAGGGCGCGGGGCGGCGGTGCGAGATGAACACCGGGCCGTGGTGACGGCCGCGGAGCAGTCGGGGCAGTAGGTGCGCGGTGCCCGATGCCCAGTAGACCCATTCCGTGTCGCCGCCTTTGGAGGTGATCTTGGCTCGGCGGCCGGCGAGGTCGAGGTCGTCGATGTCGAGGGCGAGGATCTCGTTGGCTCGCGCGGCGGTCTCGTAGAGCATCCGCCACAGCGTCTTCTCCCGCAGCGGCACGTCGCGGCGTGAGAGTTGACGCTCGATGGTCGACTTGGGTAGCGCCTTGGTCTGGTCGGTGTGTTCGGGGCGCCGTTCCAGCATGGGTGGCAGGGCCGGGGCCGCCCAGCGGTTCTTGGAGCACCAGGCCAGCCACGAGGACACCGCAGCCCGGTTGCGGTTCCAGGTGGCGGGTGCGGCGGCGCCCCATGCGGTGTCGAACATGACCGTGAGATCCTCGCCGGCCAGCTCGGCGAGCAGCCCCTCGGTGTCGAGGTTGTTCAGGGCGTGGTCGAGCACGGCGGTGTACGCCCGGCGGGTGTTGTGGTTGGCGCAGCGCGCGGACGACAAGAAGGCGTCCACCGCCTCGCGCAACGTCGGCCCAACCGGGGGCCTGATCGAGCCGGGGACCATCAGCCGCCTCCTCTGTACCGGATAACGCCCGAGTCGGGCAACGGGACCGTCGTGAACCCGCTGGTCGAACCTGCCGATGCACCAGATAATAGTCCTTTATCCGATGCTGATGGAGGATGACGTGATGTCCTCCACGCCGGTCTTACCCGTGATCCCCACCGTCTACCAGTTGCGCGTCGTGCTGCACGGCATCAGCCCGCTGATCTGGCGGCGGCTACTCGTGCCCGCCACGACCACGATCGCCGAGCTTCACACCATCGTGGCGACCGCGTTCGGCTGGGGCGGTGAGCACCTGCACCGGTTCCTCATCCACGGCATCGAGTACGGCATCGCCTACCCCGGCGGCCCAGGGTTCCGTGACGATCCTCGAGAAGTTCGGCTGGACACCCTTGGTCTGCGGCGTACCGAACGGTTCACCTACGAGTACGACTTCACCGCCGGATGGTGTCATGACCTGCGGTTGGAGCAGATCCTGCCCGCCGAGCGTGGCGCGACCCATCCACGCTGCATCGGCGGTCGTCGCGCCGGTCCACCCGAGGGCCGGGACGGACCGTGGGCGTTTCTGGAACGGAGCCAGCCGCACCTGGTATTCGACGCGATCGTGCGTGCAGCGCAAATCGTGGGCCAGCTCCTCGACGGTGACGACGACGATGCGACCGCCATCGGCGAGCATCGAGACGAGCTGGCCAGCCTTCTACCGTTGTTGGGCCTGGAGCGTTTCGACCGTCGAGCACTCAACCGTGCCCTGGCCGCCCGCATCCCCGCAACCGGGGAGAGCAAGGCATGAAGATCAGCGTGCAGGTGATCGTGCACCCCGACGACGACACCGATACCTCGCTCGTGGTCCGGGAGGTGTTCGCCTTGCACCGCGACTCCCTGTCCCCGGACACGCTGGGCCTGCAACTATCCGAGGCCAAGGACCTGCTGGTCGCGGTGCAGGACACACTGGTCGAACACCAGGTCCGCGATGCGGTCGCGTCCCAGGCGCTCTGCCCGCACTGCGGACGGGCACGCCGGCACAAGGACACCCGAACGATCGTGGTGCGCAGCCTGTTCGGCGCGCTGCGGCTGGCCAGCCCACGCTGGTGGCACTTGCGCCTGCCAACCCCAGACGACCAGCACATTCAGCCCACTGGCCTCGCAACTGCCGCAGCGGAGCACCCCGGAGCTGTCCTACCTGCAGGCCCGCTTCGCCGGGCTGGTCTCCTACGGGCTGTCCGCCGACCTGCTCGGTGAAATCTTGCCGCTGGGTCGGACACTGCACGCCAGCACGGTGCGACGTCAGGTGCAGGCCACCGCGCAGCGTCTGGAGGACGAGCTCGGCGACGAGCGGTGCAGCTTCATCGACACCTGCTCGCGTGACCGCGAGGAGCTGCCGCGCCCGGACCTGCCGCTGGTCGTGGGGCTGGACGGCGGTTACGTCCACTCCGCCGCCCAGCGTTCCCGCCGCGAGGGTTGGTTCGAGATGATCGCCGGTAAAGCCGTCCCAGCCGAGGGGCGGGTGAGCTGTTTCGGCTACGTGCAGACCTACGACACCAAACCCAAACGGCGACTGTTCGAGGTGCTGAAATCCCAGGGTATGGCGGCCAACCAGCAGATCACCTTCCTCACCGACGGCGGCGAGGACATACGCGACCTGCCGTGTTACCTCAACCCGCAGGCCGAGCACCTGCTGGACTGGTTTCACATCACGATGCGGATCACCGTGATGACCAATATGGCCAAGTCCCTACAACCCCGGCCGGACCCGGACGTGGAGCTGTCCGCCGAGACGGTCACCACACTGGTTACCGAGATCAGCGCGGGCCTGCAGCGGCTGAGGTGGTTTCTCTGGCATGGCAACGTCTTCCGCGCCTTGCAGACCGTCGAGGACATCACCGCCGATCTGGAGACCTTGCAGCCCGACGGCGAACCGAGCAGACTGCTCAGGGCGGTGGGCGAGTTCGACAGCTACCTACGTGCCAACGCTGGCCGCATCCCCAACTACGGCGAACGCCACCGCGCGGGCGAACCCATCTCCACCGCGTTCGTCGAGTCCACCGTCAACCAGGTGATCAGCAAACGCATGGTCAAGAAGCAGCAGATGCGCTGGTCACCCCGCGGCGCTCACCTGCTGCTTCAGATCCGCACCCGAGTCCTCAACGACACCCTCACTGACGACTACCGACGGTGGTACCCCGGATTCACCCACACCTCACAGGCGTCCCCGTAGTAAACAGCGTAAAACCAACGATTGGGACTGTTGATCTTGGTTGACCTGGCGTGTTGCTGCGGGGAGATTCGAGTAGTCGACTACTCGCTCCCCTCTTGGCGCCGGCGGCTCAGAATGGAACAGACGACAACAGGAGCCTGCGATGACGCGAACGAGCACGCAATCACGGGAACCAGCGACCGCGTCCGGGTCGTGGTTGCTCGGATCCACCCGGGAGTTTCTTCGCGACCCGCTCGGCATCGCGCTACGCGGCTACCACGACTGCGGCGATGTGGTGCGCTACGCGTTCGGGTTGCCCGGGCTACGCCGCGCATATTTCATGGTCAACCACCCCGACGGTGCGGCGCAGGTGCTCAACGCACCGAGCAACCAGAACTACCGCAAGGACAGCGGGTTCTATGAACCGATGCGCGAGATGTACGGCAACGGGCTGGTCACCAGCCAAGACGAGACCTGGACGCGGCAACGACGCTTCATCCAACCGTTGTTCACCGCCCGGAGCGTCGACGGCTACGCCGCGATCATGGCAGGAGAAACCGACCGCGTCGCCGCGCACTGGCGTACCCGCCCGGACGGTGTCCTCGATGTGAGCGCGGAAATGACCCACCTGACTCTCGACATCGTTGCGCGGGTGCTCTTCGGCGAGGACACCACCCGGATGCTGCCGATCCTGCGCTCCGATTTTCCCGTCCTGGGCCGCGCTGTCATGCGCCGCGGCGTGGTCCCGATCCCGACGCCGTTGACCTGGCCGACCCCGGCGAACCGACGCATCCACCGCGCGCAGGATCGCATCCACACCATGTGCGACGAGATCATCGCGCACCGCCGCGCCGCCACCACGCCCGGGACCGACCTGATCGGTCGGCTGGTCGCCGCCCGCGACGGCGACGACGCGTTGTCCGACACCGAAATTCGCGACCAGGTGCAGATCTTTCTGTTCGCCGGCCACGACACCACCGCCACCGCCCTGACGTTCGCGCTGCACCTGCTCGGCAGTGACCCCCACGCCCAAACCCGGGTCCGTGAGGAAGCCGAACAACTCCTTCAGGGACCGTCACCGACCGCAGCGGAGATTCACGCGCTGACCTACACCACGATGGTGCTCAAGGAAGCGACCCGGCTCTACCCCTCGGCGCCGTACATCTCCCGGCGGGCGGTGCAGGACAGCGACGTGTGCGGGTATCGCATCCCCGCGGGCGCCGATGTCACCGTCGCGCCGTGGGTGATCCACCGCCGCGCCGACCTGTGGCCCGATCCGGAGCGGTTCGATCCGGACCGGTTCGCCCCGGATCAGGACAAGGAGCGACATAAGTTCGCCTGGTTCCCGTTCGGGCACGGACCGCGCGGCTGCATCGGGCAACGCTTCGCGATGCTCGAAGCGACGCTCATCCTCGCCACCTTGGTCCGCGACTTCGAATTCCGCACCCCACCCGGGGACGTGGCGCTCACGACCGACCTGGTGCTGCACCCGGTCGGGGAAGTGCCGTGCCACATTCGGCGTCGGACTCCCACACCGGTGTAGACCGAGAACATGCTTGCGGTGCTCGATGCCTACAGTTTCTCGAAGTGGCGCGGGCGCTCGGTCACCGTTTCTGAGTGCACTTGCTGACCAAGGAGGGGACATGGTGGCTGCACCGTCGTCGTCGCGGAAGAAACGAGTGGACGATTGGCTGCACAAATATGTGGTCAACCCGGTCGCCGCGCGGATCCCGAGCCAAAATCTGCTCGAAACCACCGGACGACGAAGCGGGCGTACGCGGCGCACCCCGGTCGGTGGTGCGATCATCGGCAACGACTTCTGGATGGTCTCCAATCACGGCGTCCAGTCCGACTACGTCCGCAACATCCTCGCCGATCCCACTGTGCGTGTTCGGTATCACCGACAATGGCGTCGCGGAACCGCGCACCTCGTGCCGGGTGATGACACCGCTACCCGACTGCAGCAGATGCCGACAATGAACGCAGCGTTCGTGCGACACATGGGCACCGACAACACCACGATCCGGGTCGAATTCCGTGAATGAGTGCGACCAGGCCGCATCCATCGGGCGACGCTCGGCGCCAACACCGTTGGCCGCACCGAGATCGATGACAACTACGTCTCGATGCCAAGCTGTCACAGTCAAAGCTGTCGATGCAGGGCGCGACGACCACGGGGGATACCGTCGGCGCAACACAGCGCATCGGCGTCCGCAGGCGTTCTCGGCCGACGCGACAATGAGTCAAGACGAGTGGTCGACTACTCGCTCTGCGGGGCGCGAGCACATGCAGGCTCAGGTCATGGATGAGTCGCGCGATCCCCGGGAGGCGGCGCTGCAGCTTCTACCCGCGTCGTATTCTCTCGCTCTTCGACTGCGCGATGCGGGTGTCGCAGACGCAGTGATTTGCGACTATCTCGATGTCGAGCCCGAGGGCCTTGCAACGTTGCTCCAGGTCGCGGCGGCGAAACTGGCCGCGGCCCTGAAACGCGAACCGTAGACGACCTGCACACCGGACTCGTAGCATCAGCCCATGCGGGGGGCTTGGCCGTTGACGGGGCGCGCAGAGGAACTGCGCCTCATCGAGGCCGCGATGACCAGCCCCCATGTCGGCATCGTCATCGCCGGGGGCGCGGGTGTCGGCAAGAGCCGGCTCGCCCGCGAAGCGCTGGACGCGGCCGCATCCACTGGAGGCGTGGTGCGGTGGGCCGTCGGGACGGCGTCGGCCCGCACGGTTCCACTGGGCGCATTTGCCGAGTGGACCGGCGGGATCGGTGCCGATCCGCTGCACCTTGTCCGCACGGTGATCGGCGCCATGACCGACGGTCCGCCCGATACGAAAATCGTTGTCGGCGTTGATGATGCACAGCAACTCGATGACCTGTCGGCGTTCGTGTTGCATCAATTGGCGTTGCGGCGCCTGGCAACGATTGTCGTCACGATCCGCAGCGGTGTACACGTACCGGACGCGGTGACCGCGTTGTGGAAGGACGGGCTCCTCGACCGACTGGAGTTGCAGCCGCTTTCACGGAGCGAGGCCGACGGCCTCCTGCACACGGTTCTCGGTGGGCCGCTCGATCGGGTCGATGCGCGTCGGATCTGGCGGCTGACCCGCGGCAACGCGTTGTATCTGCGCCATGTCGTGGAGGAGGAACGAGCGGCGGGCCGTCTGTGTTCGACCGAGGGGATGTGGAGGTGGACGGGCGACCCGGTCGTGTCACCAGGTTTGAGTGAGCTGATCGATGCCCAGATCGGCGCGCTTGGCAGTGCGGTGTCCGATGTGCTCGACGTCCTCTCCGTCGGGGAACCACTCGACACCGCGGTGCTTGCACAGCTCGCCGATCGGGAGGCGATCGAGGAAGCCGAATCACGAGGGTTGGTCGCCGTCGACCGTGCCGACACGCAAATGGCGGCACGCTTGGCGCACCCGCTATACGGGGAAGTCCGCCGCGCCCGCGCCGGACCGATACGGCTACGCCGACTCCGCGGCCTCGTCGCTGCTGGACTGGCCACCGCGGGAGACGGCGACATGCAGGACACGGTTCGGCGTGCGGTGCTCAGCCTGGATTCCGATCTCGCCCCGGAACCCGAGTTCTATATCCGAGCCGCGCACGGCGCGATGGGGCTCTCCGATCTTGCCCTTGCCGAGAGGCTCGCCCAAGCCGCCGTTGCCGCGGGCGGCGGCCCACCTGCCCAGCTCGTTCACGCGCAGGCGTTGTCGTTACGCTGCGACGGCGACAAAGCCGAGGATGCGCTGGCCCGCATCCCGACTGCTGACCTTCCGCCTCCGTTGCTGGCCCGCATCGTGATTGTGAGGGCCGCCAACATGCTCTGGACGCTCGGGCGCCCGGCCGACGCGGAGTCCATTCTCGACACGGCGACGGCAGGTTCGACACCGGAGGTGCGGGAATCGCTGTCGGGGTTTCGAACGATTTACCTTGCGTCGCTTGGGCGGCCGCTGGAGGCCATCGAGAACGCGGCGTCGTTGAATGTTGCGGGTATGCCCGACCTCATCGCCATGTTGACGACGTGGGGGCTTGTCATAGCACTCGGAGACGTCGGCCGCGCTGATGAGGTCGGACCGATCGCACGGAAGGGGCTCGCCCTGGCCGATCGGTCCTCGGAGGCATCATTTCAGCGTTTCGTGCTGACCGACACGTTCGTGGGAGCGTTGTTGCTGGCCGGTCGCATTGCCGAGGCGGAAACCGTTGCTGCGCTGATCAATCGACACGCCAGTGATCATCCGGGCCTACCGCACCTGTTCGGTGCCGCGATCGCGGGGCGAGCCGCGCTCGGCGCCGGCAAGATCGGCACTGCCCGGCATCTGCTGCACCAGGCGGTCACCGGGTTCACCGCAGCGGGGGATCCGACCGCGGGCTACCGCTATCTGCTCGGATACACCCAAACGTTGGCGATGTCCGGGGATAACGCGGCCGCAGCGACAGCGCTGCGCGAGCTCGACGCACGACGCCACCCCGGATTCGGCTATCTGGAACCGGAGCATGCTCTGGCCAGGGCATGGGTGTCGGCCGCGCAAGGCGCGCTCACCGAAGCGGTCGCTACCGCGCGCCGAGCCGCCGAATACGCGGCCACGCACGACCAATTCGCATGGGAAGTGGTCTGCCTGCAGACCGCAACCCAGTTCGGGGACCGAACCACAGCGCCCCGATTGGCGGAACTGGCGACCACCGTCGAGGGTCCGCGGGCACCGGTGACGGCGCAATTCGCCGCGTCACTCGCCGTCCATGACGGGGCCGGTTTACATACTGCCTCAATGCAATTCGAAGCGATGGGTGACCGGCTGGCGGCCGCCGACGCCGCAGCCCACGCCGCCATCGCCTACCGGCACCACGACCTGCGCGGTTCGGCCATCACGTCAACCGCCCGGTCGGAGAGGCTCGCCAAAGAATGCGGCTGCGCAACCACTCCCGCCATCCGGGAAGCGTCGCAACCATTGCCACTCACCGCCCGCGAACGGGAGATCGCCGCACTCATCGCCGCAGGTCTGTCGAACAACGAGATCGCCGAACGGCTCTCGGTATCGGTCAGAACCATCGAAGGTCACCTCTATCGCGCCAAAGCCAAAACTGGTACCCGCAGCCGCGAACAACTGGGCGCCACTCTGCTCGGTGATTGAACACCGAACACCGTTGCGCGCTGCCACCGGTGGCGGACTTAGCAGGTGCTCACCTTGCGACGGTGAGAAAAACAAGTAGTCGACCACTCGCAGAAGGTCGTACCGACGGTGACAGTCTCGATGCAGAGCGACGCACACACCGAGCGGATCCGGCTGGCCGTACTCGTCGTCACCGGTTCGGTGTTCGCCACCGTTTGGACGGTGTCGGCGACACAGCAGAACTAGCCTTCGTCGAGAACGACATGAAGAATCGGTTGCCCACGACAGCGAGGAGCGAGTTGTGACCACGCTGATGAGCTCCCCGCTGCGGTTGCACCCGATTCGACGATCGACGATTCCGCCCGACCTGGCGTCGGTAATCACGGTCGGGGTGGAGACAGACCCCGGCGACGTCGGTCTGACTCGCGGGGCGGTGGACGACCTTTGGGCCTCCGTCGTTTCGTTGTACCGCAGCGGGCTGTACCCGGCGATGCAACTCTGCATCCGGCGGGACGGCCACGTTGTTCTCGACCGCGCGATCGGCCACACCCGCGGGAACGGACCCGACGACCCGCCCGACGCGGAAAAGGTTCTGGCCACGCCGCAGACACCGTTCTGCGTGTTCTCGGCGTCCAAAGCGATCACGGCGACGGTGATCCATCTCCTCGCCGAGCACGCGAAGCTCAACCTCCTCGACCCTGTCGCCACCTACATCCCCGAGTTCACCGGTCACGGCAAGGACCGGATCACCATCGCCCACGTGCTCTCGCATCGCGCCGGCATCCAGCACCTGCCCCGCGAGGTCGTCAACGACTATCTCGCGGGCGAGGATGCCGCCGCACTGGCATACCTGTACGGGGCGACGCCGACATGGCCTGCCGGACAACGGCAGGCCTATCACGCCTTGTCGGGGGGCGCGGTGCTCGGGGAAGTGGTCCGGCGGGTCACCGGTGAGAGTATCCGCGAGGTGCTCACCGCGGAGATCCTGCAGCCGCTCGGATTCCGATGGACCAACTACGGCGTCCCGGCCCGCGACGTCTCGGCGGTGGCGAGGAACTACCCCACCCAGCGGCAGTCCTCACCCCTGAAAAACACCTACGACGTGCACGTTCTCGGCGTCGCGGCGGACACGATCACCGAGGCGTCCAACGAACCGAGATTCCTGGGCGCGGTGATTCCGTCGGCCAACGTAGTGACGACGGCGAACGAATTGACGCGGTTCTACGAGTTGTTGCGGTGCGGGGGTGCACTCGACGGTATTCGGGTTTTCGAGCCGGCGATGCTGCGGCGGGCGTTGTCGCAGCGTTCGCATCACGATTTCGACCGTTCATTGCTACTGCCCGTCAGCATGAGCCTCGGGTTCATGGTCGGCGACGACCGATTCAGCGCCTACGGCGCCGATACTGCGGAGGTGTTCGGGCACGACGGATTTTCCGTCATCAAGGTGTGGGCGGACCCGCGACGGGCGATCTCGGTCGCACTGATCAGCAGCGGCAAGACGACCAGCTTCCGCGAAGTGGCGCGGATCACGGCGTTCACGGCAGCGGTCGCGAAAATAATTCCGAAGGTGGCTTCGCGCCCGGCGGCGTCAGACCACGAATAGGCGGGCACTGGCCCCAGCTACACCGAATTTCGTTGTGCCCCAACCCTATAGATGAACCTCGGACACCCGAAACCCCGAGCGGGTGTCGTCGCATTCCGCACATCACCCGGCGATCCGTTTTGCGGAGACGCCGTGACCACCCCACCCCCGATGCACCGACCCCGGACCTATACACCGCGGGTGCCGAGCCATTCGACGATGCGTTCGGCAACCGCGGTCCATCCAGCCTCCAGCATCATGTAATGAGGCATGTCAGGAAAGATTTCGGCCTCCGTGCCGTAGGCGCGTGCGGTGGCACGGATTACCTTGGGGCTGAACACGGCATCATCCTCTGCTCCGAGGACAAGCAACGGCGTCGTCACATGTTGCGGCCGTGGCAGATCGAGGAACAGCGTGTCGAAGGCTACTCGTCGACTCTCTTCCTGGAATCGTGCGGCGTACTGCGTGACTCGTTCCTCAGGCATCTCGGCAGAGAAGAACGCTTCACGCGCCAGGGCGGCGGTGCCGATCGTGCACAGGGATTTCCCGGTGACAATGGCCTTCGTCCAGAGCCATGGATGGCGTCTTACGAGGCGCAACGAGACTCTGAACATGCCACGAGGCGGCGTGGCGGCGAGGAGCACACCGGCGGGGGCATCGTTGGATTCGAGGTATTTCTGCACGACGAAACCGCCCAGGGAATGGCCGATGAGGACCGGCATGGTCGGCAGACTGTTCGCGACGCCACGCACATCGTCGACGTAGTCGGCGATGCGCAGAGCGTTCAGCGGCTTGGACGATGGGCTCGTACCGTGCCCGCGCAGGCTCACGGCGAGGGCGCGATAGCCGTTGTCGGCGAAGTAGTCGAGGAAATGCTCGTCCCAGCACCACGCGCCTTGCCACGCGCCGTGGATGAACAGCAACGGTGTCGGGTGCGGTCCGGTGCTTCGGCCTTTGTCGATGACTTCGAGCATCGTTGCGTCCCCTCCGAGAAGCACACAAGACCTGTCGATGGTGCGGGATTCAGGCTGTCGAGGTGGTCCTAGCCCCGACTCAGTATTGTGCGCGTACCGCACTGCATTGTGCGCGTACCGCACTGCGCGCGGTAATTTTTCCTCGCGACTGGAAAATTTCCCCGAGAGAAAATGAATCGAGACCACGGCGTGAGACTAGATGCAAAACAGCAGGTCAGAGCATCGCGAGAAGCGATCGAAAAATGAGATCCTGCATTTCCAACACCGGCGCCTTGGGCTTTGTAGGTTCTTGATCTCGGCTGCACTGTCTCAGCGCGAGCTGCACTTCGATTGCACTCGGCGAGCTGCGATTGAGACTCCGCAGGTCAGGGTGCTCTGTTTCTCACGGCGTTGCCGGTCCAACCGCCGAAAAACCAACGGATATGAGGACGGTGACCCGGGCTCACTGAAGTGGCGGGGCGTCGATTCAGTGTTTCGATGCTGACCGGGCGACGCTCGGCATATCCGCGCCGTGTCGGCTGTGGTCGGGGCAGAGGAGCTGTGGGGTGGTTTGCCAGCCTTTGTCTGTGAGCCATCGCTGGACAGGATCAGTCAAAGCATCTGCTGGAGTGGCGAATTCGCCGGTGATGATGGGGCCGTCGCCGCAGACTGCGCAGGCGATGTCGACGACATGGTATTGGGGTTGGCAGTGGCGACAATGCCTCGCGGCGAGCGGCCGGCCGTGGCCCTCGGGGTCGATGTGGAGCCAGGTGACGGCGAGATCGGCGCGTTGGTGTGCGGCCTCGGCTCGCGTGGTGGGTTCGTGGCCGCAGGAGGGGCAGGCTCGGCTGGTGTTGGTCGTGGCCGGTATCGACGTGGAGCGGACGTCCACTGTCGGTGGCGGCGTCGTGGGAGATGTTGCAGCAGAAATAGTTTCGGCTGCGGTCGTAGGGCCTGCGGTGCGTTTGTCGAGATGGCCGTAGATGGTGGTGCGGGGCACGTTCAAGATGCCGGCGATCTGGGCGACGGTGTGCCCTCGGTCGTCGTAGAGACGTTGCGCGAGTTCGATCTGGTCCGCGGTGAGCTTTGCCGGGCGCCCACCCTTGCGGCCGCGGGCGCGGGCGGCGGCAAGACCGTCACGTGTATTGGCCACGATCAGCTCACGCTGCAGCTCGGCGAGCACGGAGAGCATCCCGAACATGGCTCGGCCTTCGGCAGTGGAGGTGTCGATGCCTTGCCCGAGCACCCGCAGGCCCACGCCCCGTTCGCGCAGTTCGGCGCCGAGAGTGATCAGGTGCAGCACCGACCTGCCCAAGCGATCCAAACGGGTGATCACCAGGACGTCGCCCCCACGTAGAAGTTTGAGCACCAGGTCGAGTTGTGGCCGGGTGGCTTTGGCGCCGCTCGCGTGATCGATGTGGATGTTCTCGGGTGCGACCCCGGCCCGACGTAGTGCATCGGTCTGATGGTCGGGGTTCTGGTCGGCACTCGAGACACGGGCATATCCGAGCAGCATGTGCCGACAATACCGCCCGTGCAGGTTATTCGACGTTGATTGTCGACGCGAGTTGTCGACGGACGTCACCTGGGCAAACACCTGTCGCTGACGTCTGTCGAAAATGGATCGATTTTCGACATAGGAGCGGGTGGGGTCGCGAGCTCGTCGTCGTGGGTCATGCGCCCGCACCGGCCTTCCGCGCCGGCGCCGGATCGGAGACGGTGTCCGCGTGCAGAACTCGCAGGTCGTCTGCGTTTCGGTGATGACCGGGCACCCCGGGACCGGCATGTTCGGCGTTGAACACCGCGTCGGTGACCAGTTGCGCGCCGTGGTCGTTCTCCAAGGCGTAGAAAATTGTCTTGCCGTCGCGGCGTGCGGACCATGAATTACGGCGCAGACATGGGCAGGTCGAGGTCGAACCTGGTCCCTCGGCCAGGGCCGGTGCTGGACGCGGTGAGGGCGCCGCCGTGGGCGCGGGCCAGACTGCGGGCGATGGTCAGTCCCAGGCCGCTCCCGCCGGGACTGCGGGCCGGGTCGATTCGGTGGAACCGGTCGAAGACCGCGTCGAGTTGATCCGTGGGGATGCCCTCCCCGGTGTCTTCGACACTGACTCGGACCCGGTTTGGGTCCGGCACGCTGGTCGAGACGGTGACCTGGCCTCCGGCGGGGGTGTGCCGCAGGGCGTTGTCGAGCAGGTTCGCCAGGACCTGATCGATCCGATGCCGATCGAGCCGCAGTGGGGCCAGATTGCTGATGACGTCGGTGGACAGTTCGACGTGCTTGCCGGCGAACCGTGGTGCGGCGGCGGCCACTGCGGCGGAGACGACCTCGGACAGATCGAGGTGATCTCGATCGAGTGTCAGGGCGTCCTCGTCGACGGCAGACAGATCGGACACATCGGTGACCAGGCGGCGCAAGCGATCGAGTTGATCGCGCATCACCCGCCACGACGAGTCGTCGGCGGGCACCACACCGTCTTCGACGGCATCGACATACGCGGCCAGGGTTGCGACCGGGGTGCGCAGTTCGTGGGCCAGGTCTGCCAGGAGTTGGCGACGGGTCCGCTCGGTGCGATCGAGTCGACCCGCCATGGCTGCGAACGCGTCCTCGAGCCGGGCGAAATCCTCGTCCACTTCGGAGCGTTCGACGACGATTCCGTATCGGCCGGCAGTGATGTCCCCGGCCGCGGCGACCAGCCTGCTCACCGGGGCGGCGATGCGTCGGATTACCACAATCGATGCGATGGCCGCGGCGACCGCCGCGGCCAGAGCCCCGGCCAGCAGGGCGGTTCCGAGGGCTTGGACGAACGCTTCCTCGGTGTGCGCGCGTACGGCGGGATCGTCCAGCCCGGCCCGCGCCAGATGGGTGTGGAACAGCGACGGGGCCACCACCAGCGCCACCACGGTGAGGGTGACCCCGGCCACCAGCAGCACGAGCAGCTGCGCCACCAGCAGCCGGCGGCGCAGTCCGATTCGGCTCATCTGGTCACCATTGCGTAGCCGACGCCGCGTACGGTCCGCAGGAATTTCGATGCGGCGGCATCGTCACCGAGTTTGCGGCGCAGCGCCCCGACGTGGACGTCCACGACGTGCTCGTCCCCGAACCAGTTCGGGCCCCAGACCTGTTCGAGGATCTGCGATCGGGTGAAGGCGGATCGGGGCCGGCTCGACAGCACCGCGAGCACATCGAATTCGGTGCGGGTCAGCTCGACCGGCCGGCCGTCGACCGTCACGGTCCGCGCCGCCGGGTCGATCTCGAGGCTGCCGAAGCGGCGCGGTGGGGTGTCGTCGGGGCCCGCGGGGTCTGCGCGCGGTCGCCGCAGCATTGCCTTGACCCGGGCCACCAGTTCCCGCGGGCCGAACGGTTTGACGACGTAGTCGTCGGCACCGACGGACAGGCCGATCACCTTGTCGAGCTCTTCGCCTTTGGCGGTGAGCATCAGCACGTAGGCGTCGGAGAAGGTGCGCAACTGTCGACACACCTCGATGCCGTCGAAGCCGGGCAACATCAGATCGAGCACCACCAGCACCGGGTCGCTCTCGCGGGCCGTCGCCACCGCGCCCGGACCGTCGTGCGCCACGATCACCTCGAAGCCCTCACGGATCAGGTAACTGGCGACCACCCCGGCCAGGGCCACCTCGTCGTCGACCACCAGAATCCGCTGGCCACCACCTGCGCTCACCATGTCAGCGTTCATACACCCGCCGGTCCGGTCATCGTCGGCGCACCGACTCGTCGAGTGCATGCACCGCCGCCCGGTAGGCGGTGACGTCGAGTTCCCCGGAGGCGAACCGGCGATCGAGGATCCGGCGGGCCTCGTCGGCGTTCGACCGGCGATCCGGGAATACCCGGGCGACCGCCCAGATCACCCCGGCAACAACAGCCAGCCAGAACACCGCCATCGCGAGCATCATCTCCCACCCGGCGCCGCCGTAATACCAATCCATCATGGTGGATCCACCTCTCCGGTCTTCCTGTCTCCACCGTGCCCGCGCAGCCTGATGAATACCGCTCGGGCACGATGAAGATTCGGTCAAGAGCCCGGCCTGTCAACGGCCGATGGCGGAGCGCTCAGGTCAGTCCAGGGTGTAGGGGTGTTCGCGGTGGGGCGTAGGCGGTCTCGAACTTCGCGGTGACCAGTGCATCGACCCGGCCGACCGACGAATGTTCTTCCCAAGGTCCGGGACCGCGTCGGGGTGCTGATGCGGATGGGACATGGAGTTGCTCCTAAATGTGGTCACCCGACGAATGATGCGCCGGTGCGGTCGAGCGACGTCCGCTCCGAGGACCGCCGCGACCGGATGGACCCGCGGAAGGGAACCGTCGCTGAATGGCTCCTACAGAGACGACAACAGCTGTTCCATGGTGGCGATCTCCTGCTGCTGGGTGTCGACAATGGTCTGCGCCAGCTGCACCGCCGGCGGGTACACACCGGTGTCCACCTCGGTCTGCGCCATGATGATCGCCCCGCGATGGTGGGCGATCATCTGTGTCAGGAACAGCCGCGCCGCCTCGGTGCCCTGCGCGTCCATGAGGGCCTGCATATCCTGCTCGGACATCATCCCCTCCATCCCCGGCGTCCCCATCGGCATCGGCATCGGCATCGACGTCATCGGCATCGGCATCGGCATCGTCCCCATCGGCATCGACGTCATCGGCATCGGCATCGGCATCGGCATCGGCATCGACGTCATCGGCATCGGCATCGGCATCGTCCCCATCGGCATCGACGTCATCGGCATGGAGGTCATCGGCATAGAGGTGGGCTGGTCCCAGTCCTTGAGCCAACCGGTCAGCTGCTCGATCTCGGGTGATTGTGCCGCCTTGATCTGTTCGGCCAGAGCGGTGACCCGGGGGTCGATGTCGTTCTTGGCGAGCAACACCTCGCTCATCTCGACGGCCTGGGTGTGGTGGGGAATCATCATCTGTGCGAATGTCACGTCGGCGTCGTTGTGCGCTGCGTCCTGCGCCTGCACGGACGACGTCGAGGCCGCGGCCGAGGTGGTTTCGGCCGTCCGCTCGGTTCCGGAATCCCCGCACGCGGTCAAGGCGAGCAGAAGTGCAGCCGACGCGGCGCCGACGGCCAGTGGCTTGTGCATCATTGTTTTCCTCTTCTTCGAAACGATGCCGAGACGAACCGGACTCCGATGGCCCGGTCGGCCGCGCGCTACCGCATTCAGCGGTGGTGCCGGAGGACGCGAACTTCCTCTTCCTTCACTGTGCTCAGGGCACGTTCTCGAGTCCCGGGGGGAACGATGAAGATTCGATCAAGATCTTCCTGACCCCACACCTCTTCCGACGACAGCCACTGACGTGGAAAAGACAGCGCCCACCCTGGCCGTCAATCGGAATCGTTTCCTGTGCCGTAGGTGGGTGGGTGGAAGCCTTCTTTCCGCATCGGCTTCGTGCCTCGGGTTCCCGAGCGGCGGGGATGCACCCCCTGCAGCCGGAATCGGCTGCGGCGCTGTGGGAACCCGAACGCCTTCGCCAACGACTCCTGCGCGCGCATCGGACTGCACCTGGACTGCCGTCGACGGTCCCCGCCCAGCGACCGGGGTGTGCAGATCACCCACGTCCCCCCTCGAAGCGATGTACGCCGAGCTCGGCGACGACGGGAAACGCAAGTACACCGTCGCGCAGATCGCGTCCGAGTTCGGGGTCACCCGACCCACGATCTACCGCCACCTCGGCCGCGATGTCGATCCGCCGACCCCTGCGCCGGTTCCGGTGCGGTGACCGACTCCGGATCCGACGAACGCTTCGCAGCTTTTCGAGAGTTGATCGCGGCCGGTGTCCCGCACCCAGAAGCCGCTCAGGCAGCTGGAATCCCACTGCGCACCGCGCAACGCCGGCTCGCCGCGCACCGACGGAGCGGCGCAGCGAGCCTCACGCGCTCGCCGCGATCCGATGCCGGGATACGGAAATTCCCACGCGAACTTGTCGAACTCGTCGAAGGACTGGCGTTGCGACGTCCGCCACCCGCGATCGCGCACATCCACCGGATAATCGGTGTGATCGCAAGCGAGAAAGGTTGGCCCGTACCGAGTTACACCACCGTCCGATCCATCATCGCCACGATCGACCCCGCGATGCTCACCCTCGCCCATCACGACCCGGCGCGCTACCGCGACACCTACGAATTGGTCTACCGGCGCGAATCCACCAAACCCAACGCGATCTGGCAGGCCGACCACACCGAACTCGACCTCATGGTGATCGACCGCGGCAAACCGGCGCGCCCCGGTTGACCGTGATCGAAGACGACCACAGCCGAGCCGTCGCCGACACGGTCTTCGTCGGCGATCCGACCGCGCTACAGACCGCACTTGCACTGCGGCAAGCTGTGTGGCGCAAACCCGACCCGCGCTGGCAGGTGTGCGGGCTGCCCGATGTGCTCTACAGCGACCACGGTTCCGACTTCATCTCTCGCCACATGGAACAAGCGTGCGTGGACACGCATGTCCAACTGGTGCACTCCACACCAGGGATACCGCGAGGCCGGGGCAAGATCGAACGATTCTTGTGCGCCACGAGGCGCTCTGTCGTATTTCCGGCTGTACTTTCGACCTGGCGAAACCTGTCGGCGTCGGAGGTGTAAATCAAACGATCGAATGCGTACGTAAGCCGCCTGATCGAGTGGGTCCACTCGCCGACGTTCAGATACCCCCCTGGGTACTTGCATACCCCGGTAGGTATATGCCATTGTTGCGGTACAGCCGATCGCGTTCCAGGAGGTTCCCCGTGTGCTATCCCGTCCCCTGTGCCGACTGCGGTAAAACGACCTGGGACGGGTGCGGACTCCACGCGAGCAGCGTGATGGCATCGGTTCCCGCTGCTGATCGATGCACCTGCGCTCCCGCTCCCGCGCCGGAGCCGTCGCCTCGGCGGGGAATTCGATCGCTCTTCAAGCGCTGACCAATCGTCCACCCGTTTGCAAAGTGACTTTCTGCGCGCCAGGTAATACCCCTACCCGTATAGGAGGTCGTCATGGGTTCGCGTGACACCGCACCACCTCGCACCAGCTCGGACTCGCCTGTCCCGCGATCGTCGGCGGCGGGCCCGCTGGGCCGATTGGGTTCGGTGATGGTGACGCGTCGCCGGTGGGTCTTCGGGGTGTGGGTGGCGATGCTGATCGCGCTCGGCGCACTAGCCCCCTCGGTGTTTTCCTCGTTGGCGGGTGCAGGATGGCAGGCCAACGGTTCGGAATCGGTTCAGGTCCGTGAACTGGCTCAGCAACATTTCGGCGGAAACTCCTCGGCTGCCGTCCAAGTCGTGGTGCATTCCGACACCGCGGTCGTGACCGACCCGCCGATGCAACAGACCCTGCTCGATGTCGGCGGCGTCTTTGCCGGCGACTCCCGATTCGGCACCGTTGTCCCGCCGCAGCCGGGGATGACGATCAGCCCCGACGGCCATACCGGCATTCTGATCGCGGGCGCGAACGCGAGTACCGACGAGATGGTCACAGCGGTCGACGAACTCAAAGAGGAGCTGACCGCCCTGTCCAACGACGCCGTGCAGGTCTACCCGACCGGCTCCTCTGCGCTGTGGTCGGACTTCAACAAAGCCAATCACGATGCCATGATCAAGGCCGAATTGTTTTCCTGGCCAGTGACATTGGCGATCATGGTGCTGGCATTCGGCTCGATGGTTGCCGCCGGATTGCCGTTGCTGCTCACCGTGGCCGGGCTCGTCGCGTCGGCAGGCGGCCTGGTCCTGCTCAACGGCGTGACACCGATCTCGGTGTGGGCGATGAACTTCGCGATGATGTTCGCACTTGCGCTCGGTATCGACTACGCCCTGTTCATCGTCTCCCGGTTTCGCGACGCGCTGCGCGACGGCGATCCTCGTTCGGCCGTGTCCGAGACCATGGACACCGCGGGTAAAGCTGTTGTGCTGTCCGGTCTGACCGTCCTGGTGAGCCTCTCGGCTGTCCTCCTGGTCCCGGCACCGGCGGTGCGGACCATGGCCGTCGGAATCATGTTCGCCGTGTTCTTCGTCTTGCTCGCGACGATGACCCTGCTACCCGCAGTCCTCGGCGCGCTCGGCCCGAAGGTCAACGCCGGATCACTTCCCTACGCCAAACGTCAAGAACATCGCTCCCCGCGGTTCGCTGCGTGGGGTGAGCTGCTGCACAAACATCCGTGGCCGTTTGCCGTTGCGTCTGTCGGAATCCTCGTCGCGCTCGCGTTGCCGGTGTTCGGGTTGAAGGTGGCGATGCCGTCGATCACCGTCGTTCCCGCGGAAGCCCCCGTCCGGCAAGGCTACGACCTGGTGCAAGCGCAGTTCGGCGACGGCGCGCCCGGCGCACTGCAGATCGTCGTTCCCAGCGGGGACCGGGACGTGAGTGCCGCCGCCGCGCGCGGGGTCGACGGGATCGAGATGGTCACGGCACCCCAATCCGCTGGCGACGGGTCGGACTACGCTCTGCTGCAAGCTATTCCGCGGGTCGATCCGTCGGATGAGTCGATGGCCACGATCCTGCGTGATCTGCGTGCACAGCTGCCGGACAGCGCGCTGGTGGGCGGCGCACCGGCCGAAAACCTGGACCTGCAGCAGGCATTGAACGACTACCTTCCGCGCGTTGTCGCCATCATTCTGGTCCTCGGTTTCCTGCTGCTGCTCGTTGCGCTGCAGGCCCCGCTGATCGCGATCATCGGCACCCTGGTCAGCCTGCTCTCGACGGCTGCCGCGTTCGGCGTCGCGAAGCTGATCTTCCAGGACGGGCACGGCGCCTCGCTGCTCGGTTTCACACCCCAAGGTTTCCTCGACGGGTGGGGGCCGGTGTTCTTCTTCGCAATGATCTTCGCGATCGCCATGGACTACACCGTCTTTCTGCTGGCGACAGCCAAAGAACACTACGAACAGTCCCACGATCCGAAGACCGCGCAAATCGACGGAATGGCGCATTCGGGCCGAGTCATCTTCGCGGCCGCAGCGGTCATGGTCGCCGTGTTCTTCACCTTCGCGCTCGCCGACCCACTACCACCGAAGGAAATGGGCATCATCCTCGGCGTCGCCGTCCTGCTCGACGCCATCCTGATCCGGCTCGTATTGTTGCCGGCCCTGCTTCGACTGACCGGACACGCCGCGTGGTGGTCGCCCGCGTGGTTGCAGAAGACACTTCCGTCGATCACGTTCTCGCACTGAAAACCCCACAGAAAGGCGCTCCGATGAGCACATCCAGCCGCGTGTTGTCGCCGATACCCCGCTTTCGGGGGTGGCCGGTCGAACGACTCGTCCCCGCTGCCGCGGCGACCGTCGTCAGCGTGGGACTGGTGCTCGGCGAGACGCGTTCGCCCTACTGGCGGCTACTGAGCGCTTTCACTGCAGCCAACCTCGCGCTCTACGCCACGGCAGGGTGGTGTCCCGCCAGCCTTGTAATGCACCGACTCGGGGCACCCAGCCTGCGTCGTTGCGACACCAACGGGTAACCGACAGCATCACGACAGAACGGGAAGCACATGAACATCGCCATCAGCACGACGCTCGAGAACATCGACTTCGACAGCGCGGTCGAGAAAACGAAAGCAGCGCTGGCCGAGCAAGGATTCGGTGTCCTCACCGAGATCGACGTCCAAGCCACATTGCAGGCGAAACTCGGCGAGCAGATGGAGCGCTACCTCATCCTCGGCGCGTGCAATCCGGCACTCGCGCATCGAGCGGTCGGGGTGATGCGGCAGATCGGCCTGCTCCTGCCGTGCAACGTCGTCGTTCGCGCCGACACATCCAGCCCGGACTCGGCAGCGGTGATTGTCGAAGCGATGAACCCGCGGATCATGGTCGAGATCACCGACGAACCCGAACTCGCCGATGTCGCCGGCGAGGCCGCGGTCAAACTTCGCGCCGCCGTCGAGGCCCTCGGCGGCCGGACGACCACGAGCGATTGATCCGCATGCCTTCGACCGCGGTGCTTCCGGTGCCGGCGCTGTGACACTCGTCCTCGCGGCGACCGTCGGCATCGCCATCGGAGTACTGCTCGGCCTGCTCGGCGGCGGCGGATCGATCCTGGCGGTCCCGGTGTTGGTCTACGTGCTCGACCTACCGCTGTCGGAAGCGATTCCCACCTCGTTGCTGGTGATCGGCATCGCCTCGGCGACCGGTGCGATCCCGAAAATCCGCGCACACGACATCGAGTGGCGCATGGCCGCGATCTTCGCCGCCACCGGCATCGCCGGCACCCTGGTGGGCACCGTCCTCGGCAAACATCTCCCCGACAACGTGGTCCTGCTCGGCTTTGCCGGCGTGATGGTTGCCGCGGGTATCCGGATGCTCACCGGCGGCGACGACGTCGGAACAGCCTGCAGCACCGACGGATCCGGAATCAACTGGCGCCGATGCGCGCCGCGCTCCATCCCTACCGGCTTCGGGGTCGGCGTCCTCACCGGACTCTTCGGCGTCGGCGGCGGCTTCCTCATCGTCCCGGCACTGGTACTGCTTCTCGGCATCGAGATGCGCATCGCCATCGGCACGTCACTGGTCGTGATCGTGGCCAACTCCACGGCCGGGCTCGCCACGCAGTTCGACGGCCTCGGCTCGAACTGGGCTCTCACCAGCGTCTTCGCCTGCGCGGCCATCATCGGTTCCGTGTTCGCCGCCCGATTCAGCACCCGCATCGACAACCCCAAACTCCGAAAATGGTTCGCCTACCTGGTCTTCGCCGTCGCGGTCTTCGTCGCCGTCGACACGATCGTGCTGCATTGACCCCCATCACGTCGGCAAGCTCCCACCGAAAATGCCCCCCGGGGTAATATGAGGGCACGTAGTACCACCACCGAAGGAGACACCATGGTCGGCGACGAAGACAGCATCGCACTGGTCCTGAACCGGCTGCGTCGCGCACACGGACAACTGGCCGGAGTGATCGGCATGATCGAAAACGGTCGCGACTGCAAGGACGTGGTCACCCAACTCGCCGCCGTCTCGAGAGCCCTCGACAAAGCCGGCTTCAAGATCGTCGCAACCGGTCTACGGGAATGCATGACCGGAGCCACCGCAGACAACAAACAACCCATGACCGAGGCCGAGCTCGAGAAGCTCTTCCTCGCGCTCGCCTGACTCGGCGTTACATCGTCTCGCCCCGGGAAGGACACCGACAGCATGGATATCGCCATCATCGAGACGTCGAGCCTGGGCGATCGCAGCTACCTGATCAGTGATAACGGGATCGGCGTCGTCATCGACCCGCAGCGCGACATCGATCGCATCGAAAAACTGGCGCGGGAGAAGAACGCAACGATCACACACGTGCTCGAAACCCACATCCACAACGACTACGTCACCGGCGGTCTCGAACTCTCCCGTGTCGCGAGTGCCGAATACGTTGTCCCCGAAGGTGACCCACTGGGATACGAACGGCGAGCGGTCAACGACGGTGACATCGTCGAGGCGGGACCCTTCAGCCTTCAGGTACTGCACACCCCCGGTCACACCCATCATCACGTCAGCTACGTCCTACGCGACGACACCGGCACCCCGGTGGCAGTGTTCACCGGCGGATCGATGCTCTACGGATCGACCGGTCGCACCGACCTCCTCGGATCAGACCACACGGCCGAACTCACGCACGCCCAATACCATTCGGTTCGCCGAATCGCCGACGAACTTCCACCCGAGACCGCGGTCTACCCGACCCACGGGTTCGGTAGCTTCTGTTCCGCCACCCCCACCAGTGGCGACTCCTCCACTATCGGTGAGCAACGGGCGAGCAACCCAGCGCTGACCCAGGACGAACAAACCTACGTCGACGAACTGATCGCGGGCCTGTCCGCTTATCCCGCGTACTACGCCCACATGGGCGTCATCAACACGAAGGGCCCCGAACCGGTAGATCTGACCGAACCCGCGCCAGTGGACGTCCACGAACTGCGGCAGCGAATCGACGCCGGTGAATGGGTGGTCGATCTGCGCACTCGAACCGCGTTCGCGGCAGGGCATATCGACGGCAGCCTCGGCTTCGAGTTGTCCACGAGCTTCGTCACCTACCTGGGTTGGCTCTATCAGTGGGGCGCGCCGTTGACGCTGGTCGGCGAGAACGCCGACCAGATCACC
Organism: Mycobacteriales bacterium; assembly: GCA_038256175.1. GTDB lineage: Bacteria > Actinomycetota > Actinomycetes > Mycobacteriales > Mycobacteriaceae > Antrihabitans. The sequence goes on along the minus strand of JBBSKP010000002.1, from coordinate 31,788 downwards.
GAAGCCCAACGCGAACTCGTACGGATCGGAATCGACGACCTCGCCGGTGCCGCTGTCGGCGAGATCCGCACCCTTGTCGGGGACGGCACATTGCGGGCATATGCGGTATCGGACTTCGCGGGACTGGCGGCCGCCACGAGCGATCGGACCGTCGTCGTACTCGACACCCGGCAATCGGGCGAATATCGCGACGGGCATGTCGCCGGTGCGGTGAACATCCCTCTGCACGAGCTGCCGCACCGCCTCGACGAGGTTCCCGCCGGCGAAGTGTGGGTGCACTGCGCTTCCGGCTACCGATCATCCATCGCAGCATCACTTCTCGACCGCATCGATCGGCACGTCGTACTCGTCGATGACGACTACGAAAACGCTGCGTCAGCAGGTCTGCCGCAAACAACAACGCCCTGAGCCAGTCCCGAACGGACACCAGGAGCTGCAAGCCAGTCCGCAACCGCCATATAGCTCGCAGATCACCGCCACTTATCGCCGCGAGTCACAGGGAAAATGTCGTGCATGGAGATCTGTCGACAAAGGATGGTTTCTCGACAAATGGGTGCCACCTGGAAGCGGGAGATACGGAACGTCGGTGCGGCGAGAAGCGTCGGTCAGTTCTGCCGGGTCTGTGCTGTGCGCCAGGCGTCCCAGATCTCGGGTCGGAGCTTGCCGCGGTCCGGGACGGTGAGGCCGGTTGCGCGGGCCCACGCACGCACTTCCGCGGTGGAGGGCTCCGGCGCCTGCGGTGCCTGGTCGAGTTCCGTCGCGGCGCCTGACATGGCGAGCGGCGTGAGCCGCTCGATGGAAGCGCGTTCGGTTTCGGCCCACGTATGGGCGGCGCCGAGGAACCGGTAGGTCCATTCCTGCGCGAGCTGCCTGCTCTCGCAGAAGATGATCGGGACGTTGGGCCAGCGGACCTGGAGTTCGGCGAGCCCATCGGCGACCAGAGCCGGTCGGACCCGGTCGAGGGTGAACACCTGCGAGTAGCGGTCCTCGACCACGACCGCAGCGCGGGGCAACGCCGCGAGCTCGGCCAGAGCGTAGCGGAGTTTGCCGCTTGTCAGGCTGGCGACCAGGTCGACGAGGGACTTGCGCTCGACGGAGGCGACGAGCCGACCGTCGATAATGATGCCGTAGTCGCCACAAGGCAATGCCCGCTTCATGGTGCGGACCTGTTGGCCGCCGAACCGGTAGGCGTACTGCTCATGGGAGTCGACGACGATCTCCAGCTCGGCGATCCCCGCGGCCCGCGCGGTGGGGGTGCTCACGTTCGGGCGGGCCTGTTTGCGTGTGCGCGGAGACTGCCAGAAGACGACGTCGCGGCCGCGGGCCTTGGTGAACACGATCTGGGAACGGTTCTCTCGCCCTCTGTCGAGGACGAGGTCGATGGCGGCGCCCCGCCGGACGCAGGACCGCAGGTGGGTGCGTTCCACGATGTCGGGATCGGTGGGCCACTCGTCGGCTGAAACCGGGTGGCAGTACAGGGCTTTCGTGCGGGGCCAGGTCCCCGAGGTGCGGAACACCATCCCGCCCGCCAGCGGCAGCCGCAGCAGATAGGGCAGCGTGGAATCCGGATCCGGATTGTGGGCGATCAGCAACTCCACCACTTCTCAGCCTTCCCCGCGGTTGCTGCGTAGGGGCCGGTAACCGTCGTTGTCGAGTTTGGCCAACTCCCCGGCGAGGTCGATGGTGTGGGTGCCGTAGAAATGCACGTTCTCGTGGTGCGAAGGCCAGATATGGGCGAGGACGTCGTCGTCGATGCGGCGGCCGTCGCGGCGTAGGGCGGTGATCGCCAGGCCGTGGTATTCGGTCATCCATGTGACGATCGCGTTCGTCGCCAGGGTCAGGCACCACATCTGTTCGGTTTGCTGCTCGTGGTGACGTTTTCCGATCGCGCCTTCCCCGGCGTAGGCGAGGGCGCGTTTGAGGGAATGAATGTTCTCCCCTTTGTTGAGTTGGCGTCCGATCCGGCGACGATAGTTTTCATCGGACAGAAAAAAACCCAACCTGGCGGCGTAAACTGTGCGCCGCAGCGTCCCGTACTCCTTGATCGCCGAGGTCAACACGTTCTGCTGCCGCTTCGATGAGCAGAGCTTGCCCACCACCAGGGCTGCGGTGCTGTGTCCACCGGCCACCGACGCTGCGACCCGAAGCAGGTCATCCCACGTCGCGGTGATCAGGTCGGTGTTCAACCGCCGCGTGAGCAACGGCCCGCATTGCGGATATTTCTTCTCGAAGTCGATCTTCGTCCCGGTGCGGTACAGGGTGATCTTCCCCAGATCCCGGATCCGCGGGGAGAGCTGCTTACCCATCAGATCGAAGAGAGCAAAATTGGCGAGCGACGCCCCATGCGTGTCGGTCGCGTGCTCGGTGATCGGCAGATCGGTCTGGTTGCCGAGAATCCCGTCGAGAACGTAATGCCCCTCCGGGGCGGTGGCGGGAATGACTTTCGTGTCGAACGTCGCGTGCTGATCGGACACATGGGTGTACGCCGAGATGCCTTGACCGCGAGCGAAGTACCGCGACAACGACTTCGCGGTGAGGGACTTGCCTTTCGTCGGGAACCGCTGCCCATCCGAGGACGACAGGGTGCCCTGCCCGAACGCCCCAGACAGCGGCAGCCGGTGCTGATAGTTCACGACCGCGGCGTTGGCGGCCCCCAACGTCTCGGGCCGGAAATACCATTCCGCGGTCCACACCAGAACGTCGTAGGACACCCCGCACGATTCGGCCATCGCCGTCAAACCCATGTCCGTGGCCTCGGCGACGATCACGTAGATCAGGTTCCGTTTCAATTCCGGTGAGCGAGTGACCTTTCCACCCGCATGCACCAGTAAGTCCAGGAACCCGGTATGTGCGTCGACCTCGACCAGCACCGCAGCGAACGGCACCCGCGGCAACATCGTCGTCATCTCATCACGCAACGTCTCCGCCTCGCCGGGAATGTCTTCGGCCGACAACGGCGGAATGATCAGCTCCCCGTCTGGGGTCAACCGCACCTCACCTACGACGCCATTGCTCAATTGGGACTCCAAATCGCCCAGCGCAGTGTGCAACTCCTCATCGGCTGCCGCCAAAGCATCCGCCGCGACCGGGGATTTGCCGACCAGCTGGCAGTACTGTTCACGTTGCGGAGCCCACATTTCGGGGGTGAGCAGAAACGACGCCGGATCGGCGTAGCGGCGCGAACCCGGGACGAATACGTCCCCCGAGCGCAATCCGTCGCGCAGCGCGAGCAGCACGCACAGCTCCCAGTAGTGCCGGTAGGAGGTGACGTCCCCGGAGATGGCCGCCGCGTCGAGATACGGTGCCCACTTCGTCGGCACGAACGATGTCGGGGCCGTCGCCGGAACCTTCCGGGTCCCCGTCGCGTACAACTGCGTCAGAATCGTTACCGCCGCCAACAGCTCCTCCATCTGTGTGCCGCCGGCGAACGTCACCGCCCGGAGCACGGCGGGGGCGAACTGGCGAAGGTAGCTCATCGACAAGTGCATCATCTGCAGGTGCCCGTGATCGCGAGGCAACGCCTCCTCTTTGCCGGCCCATGCTGCGCGCATCCGCTCCATCCCCACCCGTTCGCGCAACAACGAACCGACCTGGCCGTCATCGACGCCCGGGTCCAACACGATCGCCAAGATTTCGTCCAGTAGCACCTGTCGGTTCTCCCCGCCTTTGGCCCGCTCAGCGAGGGCTTCGGTCATCCTCGCCTTGGCCACCGACTCACGCGACGACACCGCCTGGTCGAAAAGCAGCACCACCTCATCGAGGACGTCGACCGCCGACTGCGCCAGGACCGTCAGCAGGATCGGGTACCGCCGTTGCGGCTCCCGCCGCGAGAGGGCTTGGGCCGTCAACCGGCGGCCGATTCCGGCCAGAAACCGGCGCCGTTCCGCCGGTAACATCGACAGATCCAGGGTGTGTGCATCCAACGCACGCAGATATGCGAGTTTCTCCAACTCTCCTTTGATCGCCGACGGAGCCGACGACGTCGGCGCAACCTCCAACCACGACAGCGGTGTACGGCCCAGCTCCGGATCGACGACCAGCAGCGCGTCAAGCTCCGAGCGTCGTTGCTCGCCGGCGCAGAGGTGCGCGACCTTTTGCCAGGTCTGTATCCGGGCGCGTTCCCGCGCGGTGGCCACCCGCTCCAAGATGTTCACCACACCAGGGCGCACCACCCGCGTCGCGGAAAACCACTCACACGCCAGGCTGAACAACACCCGTGCAGAATCGTGTTCCATCGCACGGGAGCACAGATGCTCCTCCAGGGCGTTCCACTCCAGCTCGTCCACCGTGCGCCACCCTGCGTAAGCGACGATATCGCGCAGGTGGTCGGTGCGGGTCTGCGCCCGGACTGCGTAGAACCGCAGCTCCCCGACCTCGATCCCGAGTTGCTGCGACAACCGCGCCACCGCCACGGCTGGTGCCGCGGCCACCTCGTCAGGCACGAAACCCAACCAGGGCAGCACGCACAGCTGGACCGCAGCGCCCAGCACATTGTCGCGGCCCCGGAACTTGCGCGCGAACGCTGCATCGGCCGTCGTCAACGTGAAGTATCGGATCAACTCCGGCCGGTCGATCTCCGGAAACCCCCGGAGGCCCTCCAATTCTTCCGTCGAGAACACATCCCGCGTCGCCACAATCGGACCGCCTCACATCGGAGTGCACATCGAGATCGACGGAACGGTACAAGATCAGCCACCCGCAGCAACACACCAGGTCAACCAAGATCAACAGTCGCAATCGTTGGTTTTACGCTGTTTACTACGGGGAGGCCTCACAAGCACCGGATGATCAGTTGGTGGCCGCGTAGCTCCCACGGTTTGCCCCGCTCTCCAGTTACCCCAGTCCGTCGATTCGGAATCTCGAGCTCGACGGTGCACAGCAGCTCGGTCGGACTCGGTGTGAGAGCGGCTTTCACCCCGAACACATCCCACATCGAGATACCCTCCCCGGCTGGGAGCACCGTGAACCCGCACGCTTGCCAAAACGGGGTCAGGGCGCGGTCGGTGGCGACGCGCCCGTACATCCGCACGTAGCCGTTTCCGCGAAAGACCTGGGTGGCGACCTCGACGAGGGCCCGGCCGACACCGTGTCCTCGCCACCTTGGCGCGACACTTACGGAATCGATTTCCGCGGCCCCGCGCAGCCCGCGGATCAGGTGATCGACCATTTCGGTCGAGGGGCGACTGTTCACGACCCCGGTCACGAAGCCCAGCGACGGGCCGGCCCGCGATACCCCCGCCGGCTGCCCGTCGACTTCCGCGACGAGCACCAGCGAGGTGGACAGGAACGCATCCCGAATGCGTTGCTGCGCCACGAAAGTCGACACGACCTGCGTCAACGCGTCCCGGTCGGTGAGTCCCTGCAGCAGCGCAGAACTCAGTATTCCCACCCGCGCCGCCTCGGCGAGATCGAGGTCGCCGTCGATCATGTGGGGCGCTGTCACCGCCGACGTGTGAAGGTCGTCGATCTCGGCGGGTCTGGGCAGCCGGACCCGGATTCCGTCGACGACCACAACCCCGGACGCCAACCCGTGCACCGTGAGCGGCGCGCCGGGCCGGGGTTCGCGGCGTTTCGACGGGTGATCGCGAGGCCGCCGACCCGGCCGCTTTTTGATCATGCCACTCATTGTGCCGCGTCAGGCTGCTCAGCGTCCGGTTCACCCGCGCGTGGCCGACGTGTTCGGCGGCACGGTGAGCGTGAACCTGAACTCGGCGGAAACCCCCGCCCCCGCCAGATCGGCCGCAACACTGGCGCGCTGTGAAATCTCCCGCGTGCCAGGAGTTTGCCGTAATCTGCGGGTAATGTTGCGGCAGAACGAGTCTCTCCTCCGGCAGCTGCCGTCTGGTAGCTGGTCGGCGCGTGTCGTGCTCCGGCGAGTCGGTGCTGTGAATATTCCCACGCCGCCTTGCCGGTGTGGGCAGTTCGACCTGCTGTCACGTAGTCAGGTTTTCGGAAGACAGCCGAAAGACCAACGAACCAAGGGAATCGAGTGAGTAACTTCATCGTGACGGGCGGCACCGGATTCGTCGGCGGGCATGTGCTCCGCAGACTGTTGGACCACGACCCGACGCTGTCATCCATGTCCTTGTCCGCGAGCAATCGCGGCAGACCTGGCGCGATGGTTGCGACATGGCCTGGCGCCGAACGCATCGTCGCGCTGATCGGCGATCGCACTGTGGACAATCCCAGGCATCGAGGGCGAACCGCCAGGTGCACGGAACGTCATCGACCGCGGTGCTGTGTTAGGAGATTGCCGACGAGGACACCGCGTACGCGGCCAACGTCACGGGCACCGAGCGCGTCGTCGCGCTGGCGAAGCGACACGACGCTCGGTGCCTCACGTCTCGTCGGTGGCAGTGGCCGGCGACCATCGCGGTGAATACTCCGAATCGGGGAACTAGTGGTTGCCGTCCTGGCCGTCGGATGGTTTTGTCAGCTGCTCAATCGCGGCAGTCAGTGCGCTCATACGAAGTTCAAGGCGCACGCGTTCGTAGTGGGATGAATCGGTAATTTCGCCGATCTTCTGCCTGATCAGTCCCGACATCTCGGCTTCGGCGAGCGGTGTCGATTCAGCGGCGCTGCTTTCGGCGTCCGATACCTGCTCGTTGTCCTGGGCCTGTTCGTCGTGCACCGCGGCAAGCCGTTCGCCTGCCAGTCGCAGTTCCTTCGTCAGCCCTGCGACTTTCGCGGCAACCTCGTCGGGCTGATCTGATGGGCTGGCCATAAGTCGCAGCCTAAAGGACGGGTAATGATGTGCGGCGTTAAAGGTGTCGCCAGCCTGCAACGGACCGATTTTCTCAGTGCCAGATCAACCAGGCACAGCCAGCGGCGACTATGACAAAGACCAATGCCCAACCTCCTAGGGTTCCGGGGCTGTCTGGGTGCCGGGCATCAAAACGGTCCTTGTCCGCCGCTCGGTGCCGTCGAGAATTGGTGCTCAGTGCGGCCGTGCCGGTCATAATCCCGAGGAAGCTGAATGTGGCGAACATGAAGAACAGGAACACAGCCATGCGGTGCCCCCTTTCCCGCTTTGTTCGAGCGTAACGACGTCGCACGGACAGAGTCGGGTTTGGTGGGCGGCGCGTGTCGACCTACGGATCCACCGCCCACCGATGAGCACAGGAGTGCAGCCAGCGGCCCACAGGATTCGGGTCACGGTCTCCTGTCTTCGCGGCTACTGTGCCCGTCGTCGCGGAACGACGGGTCGACACCGGCGACGTCCAGGCACGCGTCGACACCCAATCGACCTCATCGCCCACGACCGGCCGGAGAGTTTGCTACGGCGTCGGTGGTCGATCAGCACCTTGTACCGCTCGGCGAGCGGTGGGGATCAGGGTGTACGGGACCGAGCAATCGGTGTGGAATCCGGCTTCGACGCCCTACCGGCGTGGACGATGACGGCGTCGTGCCTGCGTACAGTCACACGGCCACCGGGACGCACCGCGCACCGAATCATGTGTGCCTAGCCACCACGCGCGTGTCCCGGTCGCGACTGCAAACCCCGGTGCCGCGAGCGTGGCCGGCGGCGGTGCGCACGCGGGTGCTGTTCTTCCAGGTGCGGGTCGGTCACGAGATCTCCCCGGCCTGGGCGCGAGGCGATATCACGTCGATGTGACGGGGTACGCACTGCTGCGGCGCCGCGACGAGGTGACCCCACCGAGGCGATCCGATCGGGTGAGCACCCGAACACGCCGGAGCCCAGACGAAGCGCGGCGAGCCCGCCCGGCACCCCCACGAGCGCCATCCAGATATGCCACGGCCCGGGAGCGACGACCAGTGTCGTCGCATGCGGGTCGAGCATCTCCCAGACCGTCGGCTCCACAAGGATGACCGTCGCGGCGATCACCCCGGCAATCACGGTGTGCTTCACACACCACCCCCATCGGTCCTAACGTCGGCAGTCAGCGGCGCGGATATCCAGCGCCCCCCAACCCTCACCGGCCGGCATGCGGACGTGTCGCCACGGACCGCACATCGTGGTTACCGAAACCCCGTGCCGGACCGGGGCGCTACTCGCGCTCGGCACCGACCAGGGCACAGCGGTGAACAGGTGAAAGCGGGGGGCGACGTCGGTGGTTCAGCGCCGACCGACCGAGCCCGCACCGGCGTCCTCGCCGAACCGGCCATCCTCAGCGCGGCGATTCGGGCGGCGCCACTGCCGCAACCCACGATCGACACGGACCACACAGTCCAGCCCCGATCGGATGCACCCACCATAGCGTGCGCCACCGAAAAGCTCAGCGCCGACAGCTGATTCACAAACGTCCACCATTGGGCCAACGCAGAGTGGCATAGCCGCGGCCTTTGTGATCGGCGGTCGCAACCAGCGCCGTCCGGATCGATGCCCGCACCGATCTCGGCGCCGCTCGTGCTCTGTGTCGGCTCCTCGCCGGCGCCGCCGCAAGGATTCCGGTGAGTGAGTCCCCTGGGGTGGTGTAAATCGGGTTCCCCGGTTCGGTGACCGTGTCGGTCCCGGAAGTGGAAGGGCCACCGCGTGAAGCTCTGTGAGTAACGACGAAGAAACTCACGCGAAGGAACCCACGATGACCCTGGATCAGTCTGCCCTACTCGTTGTGCGACAACTATCTTGAGCAAGGACAGGTAATCCTGCGGCTGGCCTGCGCCGATCGGTCGGTTGCACCCGGCTAACCCGCCGTCATGTACGCGGAGAACTAGCTCGCAGATGTCGGTTCTCGGCCCCCCGTGGCGAGTTCTCAGCCAATCTGGCGAAACATGGCGAGTTCTCATCGGATGTGACGAGGATGCGTCCGTGCTGAGTGCGGATGAGGGTTGGCCGCGGCTGCCGACAGGGTTCGATGCCGTGTGTGTGCTCGGAATCCGGCGGGGGAGCGGCGAGCGCAGGCTTCACCGCGATCGGAAATCCGCCACGTCGAGTGAGAAACGATGACCGACGACAACAGGACCCAAAAATGGCGAACCCCAGCTCAGGCCGCACCAGCCCCGACAGATCACTCGAGAAGCGACACCTGCCACCGGGTTGATCACAGTGGCTGAATTGACGACCAACGAATAGGGTCGATCGGCGACGGAACGAGTGCGGCCTCAGGCCCGGAGGATGAGATTCTTGACAAAGAAGACTGCAAAGCAACGTCGTGCAAACCGGCAACGCCGCAGTGGAAACCGGTTCGGCGACAACGCCGACCGCGGCCGCCGAAACGCTGCTCCCGCTGCTGAGGAGCAGTTCGCCGCAGTGGTTCGGCTGCTTGATGCCGGCGTCGACGCGTACCACGGGCGCGACGGCGACACGGTGACCGACATCGCGGGCACATTGGCCGTCGTCGACGCCTCGACGCCGAGCAGTCAGCCGAGCTTTGCGGCCGTGGCCGCGTCCCGTCTGCTGCTGGGCATGCTTGCCGATCACTACGAGAGCGGTTGGCAGCCGATGGATTTGCTGCACGTCACCCGACGGTCGCAGAAGCCTGCGGCCGTTCGCCTCGCTGTCGCCTTGCTCGTCTACGAGTCGATGCTCAGTAACGCCGCGGCGCGCGCACCCCTTGAATGGGTTTCCCAGCTCGATGAGGTGTCCGACCACGACTGCGGTACCGCCGTGCTTGCCCGTGGATTGCCCATTGTCGATCCTCTCCAACGGAGGATCGACGACGAGTACTCACCCTTCCTCACCAGTTGGCAGGTCGTTGCGGATGGCACTCGACACATCGGTGCGGTCGCATGGTCCTCGATCCTGTCGTTGATCGCGTTGTGGACGACGATCCCGGCGTGGGAGCCCCTGGGTCCACTTCCATCGCAATGGCCGCAACGACGCGTGGACACCACCACCGGTACGAGGTCGCGTGGGCACGGACACCACCCCTGCGATGAACCCGACGATAAGGTGCTCACCAGGATTCGCGGACTTCTTGCCAAAGCGGAAGCTACCGACTTCCCCGCAGAGGCAGAAACGTTTACAGCCAAGGCCCAGGAGTTGATGACTCGGTATGCAATCGATGCCGCGCTGATCGCCGCTGCAACGCCGGGCACGAAGATGACAGTCGTGGCGAAGCGCATCCACGTCGACAATCCGTACCCGACTGCGAAGATGCAATTGCTCACCGAGATCGCCCGAGTGAACTCCGTGCGGGCAATCTGGAGTGAGGACTGGGCAATAGCGACGGTAGTCGGGACGCCGGTGGATCTCGAGCAAACCGAGATGCTGTACTTCTCACTGCTCGTCCAGGGCACGCGGGCCATGGCACGGGCCGGCCGCAATTCCCACGATCGGTCCACGTCGTTCCGGCGTTCGTTCCTGTACTCCTACGCCGTACGGATCGGGCAGCGCCTGGCAGAGGTCGAACAGGAGACGACCGTGCGGGCCACGACCGACGCGAGGAGCCAAGGCACCGACCTGGTTCCGATACTCGCCGCTCGCGCCGAGGCGGTTGACGACGAGTTCGACCGGTTGTTTCCGCGGACCAAGGCGACGAAGGTGACTGCGTACGACACCCGGGGATGGCACGCCGGTACGGAGGCGGCGAATCGCGCTGTGCTGACGGCCGGGGGTCCGCGAATCGAGGCCTGAACCGGCCGGGCTCGCCGGCTAGTGGGCTCCATGCTGCTCATACCGCGCCACGGGCGAGTCGAAAACCGCGCTCGCCGACGCCATGAGACGTTCGGTCGGGGACGCGCCCGTTCAGAGTTCGTCGTCGAGCGCGGCGATGTTCGTCATAAGAGCTTGGGATAGTTGGGTGGGATCGCCCCCGTCGACCGGTACGACACCATCCTCCAGATGGAGCACGCCTTTGCCGAGCTCCCTGCTCGCTCGGTGCATCACCGCCTCCGGCACCTGCACCACACCCTCGGACCGGTCGCTGGCCCGTTCGATCAGAATTCCCCACGCAGTCACCAGCGCCAACGCCTGCCGCGCGGCCTCGATCATCTCAACCGGATCGGGCGCACTCGAGATCCGCCCACGACTCGGTCGACTCCCGATACCCGTCGGTCAACGCGACGAGTTCCTTGCGCCCGTCGGCGCGGACGCCGATCATCACCAGCAGGCACAGCTTCTCCTACTCGGGGTGGGTGCTGGTGTCGCGGCGAAGGTATCGAGCTGCGTCTCGGTGTCGGCCGACTTTCGGCCCCGTTTGGTGGTGAGATGCCGTTGCTCCTTGCTGGCCAGGCACTGTTCGGGTTACTTGGTGTTCGAGTTACTCAGTGACACAGGCAGTTTCGCTTGGCGAAGCCCTGCGCCGGAGCGAACTTCGATCGTAGAGTAGGAAGTCTCGATCGCGGCGCCGAGGTACGACGCGTCGGGGACTGTCCAGCCGCCGCCGCCGCCGGGTGCGGGTGAGTGCGGTGCTCAGCGAAGTCGATCGGGGAAAGGCGGTGTGGTGGCCATGCTGTGCGATGACGACCCGCGGCACGGGACCGCGAACGCCTATTGCAACCTCGCCTGTCGATGTGCGTCGTGTCGACGTGCGAACACGTTGAGCCGGCGGGCCTACATCGCCGCGGTCCGGGTGCACGCCCGGGTCGTGGGGCGCCACGGCACCTCGTCGGCCTACAACAGCGGCTGCCGCTGCTGCCAGTGCAGGGCCGCCAACACCGATCGAAGCCGCCGCTACCGCCGTAGCCGACTCGGCGAATCAAGACAACACGCCTGACCTCGCCGATCGCGAATGTGATCCAGCCCTGCGGGCCTGGACCTCGGGTGAGGCCCTCGGTCGCAGCGGTCCGTCACGGCGACGCAGATCGTCCCTACCACCGCGGCGTCGTCCGCGTCTCGCCCTCAGCGGCACCGGCAGCCGCCGAGGAGTAAGAATGTTGACGAGCACGTCAGATAATGTGCCAGCTCCCTGGCCAGGTGGAACCCGGTGAGCAGGCTGCTGGTGACGGGGGGTTCCCTGAGCGGGAGTGCCGCGGGTTCGATCAACGAGGTGCGGGGACGCGATGTTCGAACGATTCAGTGACGCCGCGCGCCGCGTTGTCGCCGGCGCGCACGAGGAAGCTCGATTGTTGCGCGACGTCTACATCGGCAGTGAGCACAACCTGCTCGCGCTGACCCACATCCGTGAGTCGGTGGCGGCGATGCTGCCGGAGTCGGTCGGCGTCACAGACGCCGCGGTGCGCGAACGGGTCTCTGCGAGCGTCGGGGTCGGCTCCACCGAACCCGTGGGACATATCCCGTTCACCTCCCACGCGAAGCGGGTGTTTCAGCGGAGCATGCGTGAGTGCCGCGAGCTCGCCGACGATGTCATCGCGACGGAGCACCTGATGCCGGGCCTGCTCGACGACGCCAACAGCACCGGGTCGCAACTGGTTCGCACTCTCTCGGGCATGGACGAGGCGCATCTGCAGCAGCAGTTGCGGGAGAAGCTGGCCGACTACCGCACCCAGGTAGGTCCCCCGTCGACAGCATCGGCGGACGTCGTGCATGTCCGGTTGAGCACTGCGTAACACGCAGCGTGTCTCACCGCGGCCGATGACGCTGGTCAACAGCGTCTCGAGGTGTGGATGCGGTCGCGGCTGCTCGATGGGATGCCCATCGCTGTGCCGTCCCGGTAGGTCTCGGTTTCGCGGACATCTCCCGATCCTCTGAACTGGGGACCAGTCGCGTCGATCGTGATCCACGCCGCAGCGGTGCGTCTGTTCGCGCTGCGTGTCTACAATTTCCAGACGTACCGGGTGGGTGTCTCTGCCCCGTCCGAAGGACGCCCCAACCAGCGATCACACCCAAAGGTCGGGGCGTCATCCATTTCTGTGATTCGCTGCGCTAGATCCCGTGGGATGTCTGCGAGGCTGAGAGGAACCTTTGAGTTTGCCCTCGATCGGCGACGTGTTGGGAGCAGCTTCGATATCGTTCCGCATTGGGACCGCTCCGAACCCTCGGCCGGGGCGACGGAGTACTCCCGTACCGACCGGTTCAGCAGAGACAGAAGCCCCGCACCGAACCGGTGTGGGGTTTCTTGTTCGAAGCCCCTCCGTTCGGGGCCGACGGGCCTCAACTCAAATTGAACAGCGGACCGGTGATGGTCAATCCGAGATCGTCGACGTAGGCGAAGAACGCGAACAGCATCACCGCGGCACCGGCCAAGGCGATGTCCTTGTTGAAGCCGACCATCTCCATTTGCTTGCTCTGCGGGTCGGTGTCTTTCCAGAAGGCATGCATCAGCACAGCCGTCGGAACCAAAAAGAGAACCAGCAGCAACGACCCGAGGTCGGCCCACACTCCGAGCAGGACCATGAGCCCGCCGAGGAGAATCAGCACGCCCGAGGACAGCACCGCGAGCTGCGCCTGCGGAATTCCTTTGGATTCTGCGTAGCCGGCCATCTGTTTCGACTGGGTCAGATGGCCGAACGCCGATCCGAGAAATAACCCAGCGAACAGGATCCGACCGATGAGCACGATGACGTCCATCTCGACCTCCCCGCAAGTTGACTGAACATTAAAGTAACTCTCCGCACGGCTCCGCGTCGATAGCCCCCGGCGTGTTCGCGTTCCCGGGGCCGTTTTGCCGCTGTGTCAGGCCAGCAGAACCCACCCCCGCTCGGTCGGTCACTGCGTGGGGTGGGTCATCGCGGCCAGCATGCGGGCGGTCACCTTGACCGCCTGGTCGGTGCCGTCGGCGTTGTGTGAGGTGACCGAGGGATCTCGGACAGTAGCCCCGAAGTAGAATTTCGGGTTACTGGACGGAGTTGTTATGGCTGGAAGTAATTCGCGATATACACCCGAGTTTCGGGAGACAGCGGTCAACGAGGTGATCTCGCGGTCCCGCCCGATCACCGAGGTCGCCCGCCAATTGGGTATCGCGGAACAAACTCTGGGGGACTGGGTCAAGAAATATCGGCAGACTCACGTCGCGACGGGACCGGAATTGTCACTGCCCGAGCGTGCCCGTTTGAAAGAACTTGAACGAGAGAATCGGGAACTGAAGCAAGAGAACGAGTTCCTGGGAAAATCGGTGGCCTTCTTCGCGAAGAAGTTCCGGTGAGCGTGAAATACGCGTTCATCGAGTCCGAAGAAGGCAATTATCCAATCATCAAGATGTGCGTGTGGGCTGGTGTGTCGAGGTCGGGTTTCTACGACTGGCGTGATCGGCCGCAATCGGCGACCGCAGCACGGCGGGAGATTCTGGTGGCGGAGGTCGAGTTCGCGTTCGACCATTCCGACGGCACGTACGGCTACCGCCGAATCCATGCCCAACTCGTCCGCTGGGGAACCAGCGTCGACGACGAGACGGTTCGTCTGATCATGCGTGAGCTGGGACTCCAGGCATGCCAGCCGAAGCCGTTTCGGCCGGTCACCACGATCGCCGGAGATGCCTGCATGCTGCCGGATCGGGTCAATCGCGACTTCTCCGCCGACGCTCCCGGCACCAAGCTCGTCGGCGACATCACCTACATCCGGACCTGGGAAGGTTGGCTGTATCTGGCGACGGTGCTGGACTGCTTTTCGAAGAAGGTGGTCGGTTATGCAATGGCTGAGCATATGCGCACCGAGTTGGTCACCGAGGCGTTGAGAATGGCTTCTCGCAATTGCGAATTCACCGCTGGTGTGACCATTTTTCATAGCGACCGCGGTTCGCAATATCTTTCGGCAGAATTCGCCTCGGTAGCGACCGAATTACATGTTCTCCGGTCGGTGGGGCGTACCGGAACGTGTTACGACAATGCCTGGGCGGAATCGTTCAATGCGACCCTGAAGAACGAGCGCGTCTATCGGACGCAATACCCGACCCGGGCTCATGCGAGATCCGATATCGCCCGTTATATCGAATTGCGTTACAACCAGATCCGGCTGCATTCGGCAATTGGATATCGGACACCGAATGAAGTAGAATACGACTGGTTCGCGCAGGAAAAAGCGGCCTGAAAACCAATCATTTACTGTCCGAAATTCGCCGGGCTCATCAATCACTAGCCACCGCGCACGGTCCACCATCGCCAGCCAGCTCTACAACGCCAAGGAGCCGATGACGCTGTTCGAGCTGCAGGCATGGCTCGGTCACCGCTCACCGCAATCCACCCAGCACTACGCGAAGATCAGCCCAACCACACTGACCCGCGCCTACACCGACGCCGGATACTTCGCCCGCAACGTCCGCACCATCGAGGTCCTCGTCGACCGCGACGCCGTCGCCTCCGGTGCCGCAGCCGACGGCGAGCCATGGCAGTACTACGACCTCGGACACGGTTACTGCACCTACACCTTCTTCGAGCAGTGCCCACACCGAATGGCTTGCGCGCGTTGCGATTTCTATGCCCCGAAGGCATCCAGCAAAGGCCAACTGTTGGAAGCCAAGGACAACCTGCAACGCATGCTCGCCACTATTCCCCTCAACCACGACGAGCAAGCAGCCATCGACGAGGGCCAGGCCGCGCTCGACAACCTGCTGGAACGGCTGATCGACGTTCCGACCCCGGCAGGAGCGACACCACGCGACATAGGCATACTCTCGACCGCCACGCTGCTGCCACTCACCGTCATCAACCACGGTGAACGGCATTGAAATTGACAAATCAGATTCCACAGAATGATGCGGTTCACTGCTCCTTCGACCGGTCCGGAGCTGTAGGGCAGGGTGAGTCCATTGGTGACCGCGTCGAGATCGCTGCGCAGCCCGGTCGCGAACGACCGCAACCCCGGTTCACCCTGTTTGATCGACGTCGCGCATCCATGCCGGTAGGCGTTGGCCTTCGCGGTGGGTCATGATCTCGGCGAAGTCGTGCACCTGCCGGTGGGTGACGGCGAGTTCGGGGCTGCGGGCCAGAATCTGTTCGAGCTGCATCCTTTCGTCCTCGTCAAGGCGGTCGGGGTGGCGCGTGAGCCAGCCGGTGACCTGCCGGATGGTCGGCGGGGTCGGCACTGACGGTGGCGCGGTAAGGGTTTCGCGGAACGGCTGCAGGTACCGGCGGACGGTCTTGTCGCTGCCTCGATACCCCGAGCGCCTTGATCTGTTCGGTCAACGCGGCTGCGTCGGTGTGCCCGGCGTTGAATCGTTCGTGCAGGTAGGGCTTGAACTCATCGAGCAGGCTGCCACGCGATCCGGCCTTGCCGAGCAGCTGCTCGACGTCGGTGGCACGAGCGAAGCGGCGCACGGTTCGCCGGTTCAGCGACAGGGCCCGGCCGATCGCCGAAATCGACGCACCTGCGGCCAATCGTTCCTGCACGGCGGCATAGCGTTCGCGGGTCCGCACCGTGAGCGGGTTCTCCGGCAGTGATGGCCGCGGCACCGGAACCGGCGGAACCTCTGCGGCGGTTTTGACGTCAATGTCGCTCGGATCGGGTTGCGGCTCTTGCAGTTCGGCGCGGTGACGGGCGACGGTTTTCTCCACCGCCTGGGCGAGGTTGTGCCAGAGGTGCCAGCGATCGGCCACTTGGATCGCGTCGGGTGCGCCGCTGCGGACGGCTTCGGCATACGCACTGGCCCGATCCCGGCACACGACCTCGACCCCGGGATGGGTGCGCAGCCAGTCGGCGAGGGTGTCTGCAGTTCGGTCCGCAAGCAGCTCGATCGGTCGGTGGGTGTCGATATCGATGATCACCGTCCCGTAGACGTGCCCACGGCGCAGCGCGAAGTCGTCGACTAATCCCGATATCGGGATTAATCGATTTATCCCGACCCGGTGATTATCCCGATGTGTGGCGTGGTTGACGTGAGAGTTGCTGTGGCGCCAAGCGTTTGGCTGGGGTTGCTGGTTCTTGGCTCGGTGTAAGTTCGGGCGTCGCACTCTTGGGTTGCGGGAGCAGAGCGTTTCCGCGCCGGAGAGGAGCAACGATGGGAACGACTGGGTGGATGACCGGTGAGGGCCCGCTGGTGCCGTTCGCTGCCGGGTTCGAGCAGGAGTTGGTGCTGCGTGGACACAAACCCGGTGCGATTGCCAAGCACCTGGGGTTGATGGGGCAGTTGAACCGATGGATGGCCAGCGCTGATCTGGCCGTATGTGATCTCACACCGTCTGTGTTCGAGCAGTTCCTCGCTGCCGCCCGAGCGGGTGGGCGGCGAAGGGTTCCGACGATGGTGAGCGCGGCTACCTTGCTGTCTCATTTGGCCGGCCGTGGCGTTATCGACGCAGCCGACCCTGTGGCTGCGACCCCTCGTGATCGCTTGCTGGCCGACTACCAGAAGTATTTGCTGGACGAACGCGGTCTGACGCCGGGCACCGTGCTCCGGTACGAGCGGTTCGCGAAAAGGTTTCTGTCACAACGTTCTTCACAGCCTGGCTGCGATATCGGTGACGAGGGCCTGACCAGTGGAGAGATCAACGCCTATCTGCTGGCGGCGGGGGCG
The DNA here is from genome assembly GCA_038256175.1 of Mycobacteriales bacterium. Taxonomy (GTDB): domain Bacteria; phylum Actinomycetota; class Actinomycetes; order Mycobacteriales; family Mycobacteriaceae; genus Antrihabitans. The sequence continues at coordinate 14,542 of JBBSKP010000002.1, read as the reverse complement.
CGTTTGGTTGTGGAGTCGGCGAAACGCGAGGCTGCCGATCTTCGTGCGCTGCTGCGGTTTCTGTATCTGCGGCGCAGGCTCGATTCCGATCTCGGCTCGGCGATGCCGCCGGTCGCGGCGTGGCGGGGCACCCGACTGCCGGGCGGTCCCAGCGTTGCCGAGGTCGATGCGGTACTCGACAGCTGCGACCGGGCGACTGCGAGCGGCCGACGCGACTACGCGGTATTGAATCTGCTGGCACGACTCGGACTGCGCAGCGGCGAGGTCGCCGCCCTGCAACTCGGTGATATCGATTGGCGGCACGGGGAAATGGCGGTGCGTGGCAAGGCACGGCGTCTGGACCGGCTCCCGTTGCCGACCTCGGTGGGTGCTGCTGTGGCGGAGTACTTGCGCCAGGACCGGCCGCTCTGTCGTTGCCCGCAGGTGCTCTTGACGTTGTATGCGCCACCGCGGCCGATCCACCCCAGCTCCATCACCAATATCGTCTATCGGGCCTGCCGCCGCGCCGGGGTGAGCCCGGTCGGCGGACATCGTCTGCGTCATGGGCTGGCTACCGAAATGCTGCACCAGGGCGGGAGTTTGGTCGAGGTCGCGCAGGTGCTGCGGCACACGGATCTGGGCACGACGTCCGATTACGCCAAGATCGACCGAGCCGCGCTGCGGGCGGTCGTGCAACCTTGGCCGGAGGCATGACCGTGTGCACCTTCGCCGGTCATGCCGCCGACTACCTGCAGTTGCGTCGGACGCTCGGCCACGACCTGGCCGAAGCGCACCGGTTGCTGCCGCGATTCGTTGCCCACCTCGACACCATCGGTGCCACCAGGATCACCACCGTCGCTGCACTGGAATGGGTTCGGCGTCCCGACGTCGGCCCGGCCAGTTCGGTGTGGTCACGCCGGATGACCGTGGTGCGCGGGTTCGCCCGCTATATGTCGGGCATCGAGCCCGCCACCGAGATCCCTCCGTATGGTCTGGTGACTCACCGGCAGCGCTGGCGGCCGCCGTTCATCTACTCTGCCGGGGACATCCGGGCGCTGATGCACGCGGTGCCGGTGCTCGTGCCCACGCAGCTGCGCAGAGCGACAGTCGAGACAATGATCGGGCTGCTGGCTTGCACCGGCATCCGGGTGGGAGAAGCCATCGCCCTCGACCGTGACGATGTCGACTGCGTCGACGGCGTGCTGATCGTGCGCGCGTCGAAATTCACCAAGTCCCGCGAGGTGTTGCTCGACGCCACCGCCGCGGACGCGTTGACCGCCTACGCCGCGATTCGCGACGGGCACGTGCCGCGACCGGTGAGCCGGAACTTCTTCATCTCCGGCAAGGGAACCGCGGTGATCTACGCCGATTTCGGCTTGCTGTTCCGCAGAGTGGTCATCGCCTCGGGCGTCGGCGCCGATTCGACTGTTCGCCCGCGCATCCATGACCTGCGCCATTCGTTCGCGGTGCACACACTCGTCCGCTGGTATCGCAGCGGAGACGATGTCGCGTCGTTACTGCCGCGGCTGTCGACCTACATGGGGCACCGCGAACCCGTCTACACCTACTGGTATCTGTCCGCCGCGCCGGAACTGCTCGCTCTGGCCGCCGAGCGACTACAGAACCACAATGCGGAAGGAACCCGCTGATGAGCCTGCTCGCCCCCACTCTGCAGTTGTTCTTCACCGAGCGGCTGGTCAACCAGCGCCAGGTCAGCCCGGCCACGATCACGTCCTACCGCACCACCTTCCAGCTGCTACTGCGATTCGTCAACGAACACACCGGCAGAGCGCCGTCCGCTCTTGACTGGACCGATCTCGACGCCGAGGTGATCTCAGCGTTCCTGCAGCACCTGGAAACGGGCCGCCACAACAGTGCCCGCAGCCGCAACGCGCGGCTGGCGGCCCTGCGGTCGCTGTTCCGGTTCGCCGCGCTGCGGCATCCCGAGCACGCCAACCTGATCCAGCAAGTGCTCGCCATTCCGCAGAAACGTTTCGACAAGACGATTGTGTCGTTTCTGCAGCCTCACGAAGTCGACGCTCTGCTCGCCGCGCCCGACCGCTCCCGTTGGGAGGGCCGCCGCGACCACGCCTTGTTTCTCCTCGCAATTCAGACTGGGCTGCGTCTGTCGGAACTGACCGGACTCGACTGCGGTGACATCGAACTCGGCTCCGGAGCGCACGCGCGCTGCCAAGGCAAAGGCCGCAAGCAACGATGCGTCCCGCTGACCCCGGCCACCACTGCGGTCCTACGCGTCTGGCTTCGAGAACGACACGGGACCCGGGACGAGCCCGCATTCCCCACCCGCACCGGTCGCCGCCTCAGCGACGACGGCGTCGAAGCACGACTCAAGCTCTGCAAAAACATTGCCCGCCAACGATGTCCGTCACTGGAGGGGAAGAAGCTCTCACCACACACCCTTCGCCACACCTGCGCGATGAATCTACTGCACAGCGGCGTCGACTCTGCCGTCATCGCGCTCTGGCTCGGCCACGCCGACCCGCGTTCCACCGCCGCCTACCTCCATGCCGACATGGCGATCAAGGAACGCGCCCTGGCCCGCACCACACCGCTCACCTCGAAACCTGGCCGGTACCGGCCACCAGACGACCTACTCGCCTTCCTGGAAAGCCTCTGAATATCCCGACACAGACAACGACAACCGACCCGAGACACCCTGCCGCACAACCAATCACCCCATAACGATCCACCATGATCGGGATAATCACCGGGTCGGGATAAGTCGACGCCGAGCGCCGGCACCACACCGATAGCACGATCCGGCAGCGCCCGCACGATGCGCAGCAGGGTGTCACGCGAGTGGCTAGCCCCAGCCGGTCGGCGAGCCGTGCCCCCGCCCGGCCCGCCAGGGCAAGCCCGATCGTCGCCAACATCGTGCCCAGCAATTGGCTGCGCCGACCGTAGCGCATCGTCAGCCCATCCACTTGCTCGACGAACGTCGCACGCGCACAGCTGGTTTCCATGCATTTGAACCGGCGAACCTGCAATCGGATACGCACCCGCTGGCCGGCGATCGCGGCGTCTGCCAAAGCGCGTTCATAGCGGCCATGCACCCGGTCCGAGCGTTTCCCACACGACGGACACGTCGCGTCACTAGCGCGCGGCCGCGCCCGCACCTCAACCGCACCAGCCACCCGCGAGATCCCATCGATCACGACAGCACCCAAATGCGGCAGCAACACCTCATGACACTCGAGCTCACATGCCCAATATCATCCCGCCCACACGACTCGCCCCAGCGGCAACACGCGCAACACCAGCATCACCAAATTTGCGCCAGAACCTTTTTTCATGTCCGCCGACATCCCTGGCAGGTCGTGACTCCTGCGACTACTACGGGCACTCCGTCGCCGTAGGGCTCGCGCCCCGTAGGCGATCCCACGTTCGTCTCTGTCGTACGGTGCAGCGTGAGGTAGGCGGCCCCACTCATCTCCTTGAACGCCCTCGCTGGGCGTCGCTCCCGCCTCGAAGAGTGCCCCGGCCGAACCAACACAGTCAGGGCAAGGCGAGCATCGGTTTCAGGCGTCTTTCCGATCGATGTATGTTGCATCCGCTGGAGATTGGGGTTCAAGCAATCAAGCTTTCGCCATGTCACGCGGGTCCCCCGACGCGTCATCCCAGACGCCTGGACCTGACCGTCGGTTAGCTGGCATGCTCTGGTCCCCTCCACCTTTCGGCTTCGGGTAAGCCATCGGACCCAGGAACCTCCCTTCGAATTCCTCCCGCCTGGAGCGGGGATACGACAGAGCGCCTCGTGGCGCACTGGTTCCACATCACGATGCGCATCACGGTGATGACCCAGCTGGCCAAGGGCCTGCGATCCGCACCGGAACTGTCCGCCACCGTGCAAGAGGAGCTGCAGCGACTGAAGTGGTTTCTGTGGCACGGCAACGTCTTTCGCTCGCTGCAAACCATCGACGACCTCGCCATGGACCTCGAAGGCGAGGACGGCCACGCCGCGCGAGACAAGCTTGCCAAGGCGGTACGCGAGTTCCGCGGGTACCTCGCCGCGAACGCCGGATCCATCCCGAACGACGGGGAGCGTCACCGTGCCGGGGAGGTCATCTCCACCTCGTTCGTGGAATCCGCGGTCAACCAGGTCATCAGCAAACGCATGGTCAAGAAACAACAGATGCGATGGAGCCCCCGCGGAGCCCATCTACTACTCCAGATCCGCACCCGGGTACTCAACGACACCCTCGCCCACGACTACCGCCGCTGGTACCCCGACTGCACCCACACCCCCGACCAGCAAGGCCAGGCCGCGTAGCCCACGGTTTGTCCCGGTCTCGGCCGGCGCGGGCGGTCCGGACAGCGACTGCGACCTGGCGGGTGGCGACTCGCCTGGGCACGCTCAGCGTCTGCCAGCCCGGCCTCAGCGACGACGGCATGCTGCGCTGGACCGCCCAGCCGACACCCGATCAGGACGACAAGATCGACGAACTCCTGAGCGAGCCCACCGCAGCATTCGGGGGCCGCCTGCAGGCGCGGCGGGCGCTGCTGGACCACATCACCGCAGCCCTGCAAGACAAACAGGAACTGGACGGAAACGAGCTACACCAACTCGCCGAGTCGATCGGCAACGACACCCTCACCGCGGACTACCGACGTTGGTACTCCGGATTCACCCATACCCCACAGGCACCCGCTGCCGTCACAGCCATGAAGATAGGCAACGGGTACAGGATGAGCCGCTCGGTGATCCCGATCTGCACGCTCGTCGCAAGGAGGATCGCGCCGACGATGCCGGTGAGGGCACAGGTTGCCGACCACACCGCAACCATGCGCGTCGCCCGTCGGCCCGAGATAAGTACCGTGAAATCCTTGCGTGTTCCAGGTGTTTCGAGGCGAAGTGGTTGTCGTAGGTGCTGGACGGCGCGCGTCGGAGCGGTGAGTGCCGGTATTATCGTCTTCGGCGATGTGTCGGCGTGAACACATTCGCCGTGTCGCCTGGCACGACGGATTTGTGCGCGCTCGGCCGGGAGAAGAGGTCATCGGCGACCAGCCATCAGTCGGTAGAGCCGAAGCCAGGGGGCGTCATGACTACAGGAAGTTTTCCGCCGGAGTCCGAGGAACGACTTGTCTGCGATAGCGACCTGACCCAGCGGCCGGCCGGAGAGGGACCAGCGGCGCAGGGGAGCCGCCTACGCCGGGCACGTCGCTTCTCACGCAGCGCAGCCCGTGAATCGGACGCCGGATTCGTGACTCGGTGAAGGCTCGTGACAGTAGATGACGTATTGCAGCGCTACGGCTCGCAGTACAGGGCGCGCGGCAGTATCCAGACCGATACATCACCAATCTGGTAGTAACAGTAGTCGTACCTGATTCGTACTTGCGGTATCATAGTGAGTATGAAGTTGAGTGTGAGCTTGCCTGAGGAGGACGTGGTGCTGCTCGACGAGCACGTCCGCAAGTCTGGGCTTCGGTCCCGCTCGGCGGCGGTGCATCAGGCCATCGGTCTGCTGCGGCAATCCGGTCTCGACGCGGCCTACGCGGACGCGTGGTCGGAGTGGGAATCCTCCGGTGAGCGCGAGGTGTGGGAGATCACGGCCACCGACGGACTGTCGTGATGCGGCGAGGCGAGATCAGATTGGTCGATCTCGATCCGGTTCGCGGAAGCGAAGCCAACAAACGTCGCCCGGCAATTATTGTCAGCAACGACACCGCCAATGGGGTGGCAGATCGGCTCGGCCGGGGCGTGGTCACGGTAGTACCGATCACGAGCAACACCGCGCGCGTGTTCCCGTTCCAGGTTCTCCTGCCCGAGGACCTTCCGGGCTTGCGGGTCGAATCGAAGGCGCAAGCAGAACAGGTTAGATCGGTGGCACTCGATCGACTCGGTCCGCCACTGGGACAACTTCCACCGACCGTCATGGCCGCTGTCGACCGGGCGCTTCGGCTTCACCTCAGCCTCTGAGCTTGTTATTTAACCTCTCTCAGGATCAGGCGGGTTGCTCGTTCTGAGATTTCGCGGAGTTGCTTGATCAGAGAGCGCAGCTCGCGGTCGTTCTCGATCCACCCCCGGTAGAGGTCGGCTTCGTCCTTGGTGAGGGTGCGGGTGATGGTCTTGCCTGCTTGCTTGCTGGTCCACTGGTAGTACGGCGACCGGGCAGGTGTGCCGGAGGCGATGGCGGCGTGTCGGTGGATCACGGTGCCATGGTGCAGGAATCCCAGGTCGGCAATCTTGGCTGCGAGCTGACGGTATTCGCGCCGGGCCGCGGCGAGTTCGGCCTCGACGCTGGCGGCGGCTGGATCCGTGTCGGGTGTATCGGTCATGAACATGCCTTTGCGAACTGTGTTCGGCGTCGTCGTGTCGGCGATGATTCTTCCACTTCCTGTGCCAGTATGCCTACTGGCAGGGAGGTGAGGTTGCCGAATGACCGCGGATGGTCTCGATGTGCTGGCCGGTTTCCGTCGCGAGTTCTACCGTTGCCTGGAACTGCGGGCGGACGCGTTGTTCGAACTCGCCGACGCGGTGCTGTGCCACGACGGCCCGGTGAGCACCCTGGTCGGGTTGTCGCTGGCCGCCGAGCACCGGCGCGGACACGGAGCGCTCTACGACGCGGTGAACTGCGGGAGCATCGACATCACCCGCCTCCGTGCGACATTGACCGCGCCAGCCGTGCCGCGCGATCCGCACGGACGGATCGTGTTGGCACGGCTGGGGGCCGGTGTTCTTCTTCGCGATGATCTTCGCCATCGCGATGGACTACACGGTGTTCCTGCTCTCGACCGCCAAGGAACATTACGAACGCTCGGGCGATCCCCAGACCGCCCAGATCGACGGGCTCGCCCACTCCGGGCGCGTGATCCTCGCCGCGGCCGCGGTGATGGTGGCCGTGTTCTTCACCTTCGCCCTCGCTCAACCCCTGCCACCGAAAGAGATGGGCATCATCCTCGGCGTCGCTGTCCTGCTCGACGCCGTACTCGTTCGCCTCGTGCTGCTCCCGGTGCTGCTGCGCCTGACCGGGCACGGCGCCTGGTGGTCACCGGCCTGGCTGCGGCGGGCGCTACCGAGCATCAGCTTCGCCCACACCCCACCCGCGACGGCCCCGACGGGACAGTAGGCACCAATCACCACCTCGACTCATATACCCCTGGGGGTACTGTGAAGTGGGGGTTCGACGGAAGGAAACTCAATGGTCGGCGACGACGAAGCTATCGCACTGGTCCTCAACCGGCTGCGCCGCGCGCACGGGCAACTGGCCGGCGTGATCGGCATGATCGAAAACGGCCGCGACTGCAAGGACGTGGTGACCCAACTCGCCGCGGTGTCGCGCGCGCTGGACAAAGCCGGATTCAAAATCATCGCGACCGGGCTCCGCGAATGCCTCACCGGCGAGACTCCGGAGGGCAAACAACCCATGACCGAGGCCGAGATGGAAAACCTCTTCCTCGCCCTCGCCTGAACGACACCACACCTACCGAGCGGGCTCGCCCCCGTCCGCGCGCAGCACCCACGGACCAGCCCGACATGAAGGAGATCGAGATGACCACGCTGCCACGACACCACCGTTGGACGATCGAACGAGCGGTGCCACTGCTCGGCGGATCCGTCGTCCTCGCCAGTCTCGCTCTGGGACAACGCCATACACCGCGATGGCGGGCATTGACCGGGTTCGCCGGGGCCAACCTCGTCCTGTACGGGGCGCTGGGATGGTGTCCGGCGAGCCTGCTCATGCAACGCGCCGGGATCCCCCGACTGGCCCAGACACGCACACCCGCGGCCACGACACCCACGACACCACGGAGAACCTCATGAGACTCGCCCTCTCGACCACCCTGCACACCTCCTTCGCCGACGCGGTCGAGCAAACCCGCGCCGCACTGCAAGAGCAAGGCTTCGGGGTGCTCACCGAAATCGACATGCGGGCCACTCTGAAAGCCAAACTCGGGCAGGACATGGAGGACTACCTGATCCTCGGGGCCTGCAACCCGCCGCTGGCGCATCGGGCGGTCACCGTGAACCGCCAGATCGGATTGCTGTTGCCCTGCAACGTCATCGTCCGTGCCGACCCCACCGCCGGCGACGACTCGATCATCGTGGAAGCGCTGAACCCGCAACTCATGGTGCAGGTCACCGACGAACCCGCACTCGAACCGATCGCCGACGAAGCCACCACCCGGCTACAGGCCGCCATCGACACGCTCGCACACTCGCACCCCGCCACCACCTGATCCCCCGGGGCCGACCCCGGTCGCCTGGCGCAGAAAGTTCGCGGCGCCAACGCAGGCAAGCCCGACGTAGATCTGGAGACCATCGCCATGTCAGCACCATCGGAGATCACCGTTCGCACCGAGGTGAAGTTTTGGTTCGACCCCATCTGTCCGTGGTCCTGGGTCACCTCGAGGTGGCTCGTCGGAGGTGGCGCAGCAACGCCGGATCGACATTGCGTGGCATCTGCGGAGCCTGTCGATCCTCAACGCCGGCAACCCCGATCTGCCCGACAACCAGCGCCACCGGATCGAAGCGGGGTGGGGACCGATCCGGGTGTGCGCCGCGGTACGCGAACGCTACGACTCCGACACGCTCGGCCGCTTCTACACCGCACTGGGCACCCGTCTCTATCCCGGCCACCAACCCCTCACCGAGGACACCGTCCGTAACGCCCTCACCGACATCGCCCTGCCCGCCGCGCTCACCGACGCGATGTCGACCACCGAATACGACGCCGGTCTGCGCGACGACCACGACACCGGGGCGAGCGCGGTCGGTCGAGACGACGTCGGCACACCGATCATCAGCATCACCGGCACCGCGTTCTTCGGTCCCGTCCTGAGCTGCGCCCCGCACGGCACCGCCGCCGCACACCTGTGGGACAGCGTGCACGCGGCCGCCACCCTCGGCTGTTTCTACGAACTCAGCCGCGGACACCGCGGCGAACCATCTTTCCAACACGCGGAGGCCCCGTTGCCGACCAGCACGGCGTGAAAACCTCCGATCACCCCGTTCGTCACCCCGGTTCCGGTTCACCACCAATTTGAGGAGTTACCCATGCGGTCCGCAACGTCGCACCGAATCCAGCTGGCCCTTCCCGTCGCGGCCGTCGCGGCCGCACTCATCGTGGCGGGGTGCAGCGGCCAGACTTCGACCCCGAGCGGCGAGGCCGCCTCGTCGAGCACAGCGTCGATGTCACCGCAATCCTCGGTGCCGCAGGCCGGTGACTTCAACGACGCCGATGTCACGTTCCTGCAGGACATGTATCCGCACCACGCCCAGGCAATTCAGATGGCACAAGCGGTGACGGGTCGAACCGGCAACGCCGACCTGGTGGCCCTGGCCGCGGCCATCGAGTCCGCACAGGGCCCGGAGATGACGCAGATGGCCAGCCTGCTGACCGGTTGGGGCAAACCCGCACCCACCACCAACCCCGCAGGCATGGGCATGAGCGGCGCCCCCGGCATGCCCGGTATCAGCGGCGCGCCTGGCATGGGTGGTATGGGGAACACCGGGTCCGCCCAGACCCCGACCTCGACGTTGGCACCGATGCCCGCAGCGCTGCCCGGGATGATGAGCGAGCAGGACCTGGGCACGATGATGGGTATGAGCGGAGCCCAGTTCGACACGACGTGGCTGACCATGATGACTGCGCATCATCAGGGCGCCGTCGCCATGTCGCAGACCGAACTGGCGAACGGCACGAACATGCAGGCCAAGAAACTCGCCACCGACATCATCACCGCCCAGCAAGGCGAGATCACCAAGATGGCAACGATGCTCGGCCAGAAATAGGGCCGATCGCAGACCGCGCGCGGTCACGACGACTGTGTGCCGCCCTCGGCTGTTGACGCTCCCGGCTGCGCTGCACCGCGGCGACGTAATGGGGACGGGCACCGTTGCCGGTGCGGCCTCACACCATGGCGGCATGCGACCCCGGGGAGGCGACAACTCGTCGCACACGTCAGCCGTGGCTTCAGGTGGTGTAGTTGAGCTGGGTCATCATCCCGGCGTCCATGTGATATCCGTTGTGGCAGTGCAGCATCCACTCGCCGGGGTTGTCGGCGAGGAGATCCACCGCGACGGTGCGCATGGGTCCGACGATGACGGTGTCTTTGCGTGGGCCCGGGGAGCCGTCAGGTTTGACGGCCTGAAACGTGTGCCCGTGCAGGTGCATCGGATGCCACATCATGCTCATGTTGGTGAAGATCAACCTGGCTTGTTGACCGTGGCGGATGGTCAACGGTTCGGTGTGCTCGTAGGGGCGGCCGTTGATGGTCCAGTCGTAACTCATCATGGTCCCGCCTAGGGTGGCGTGCAGGGTCACCTCCGGTTGGGCGGCGGACAGCCGCACGGTCTGCGCGGCGGTGAAGTCTGCGACCGTCCCGACGCGGCCACCGAGTTCGGCAGGCTGGTAGGACGGCGCGGGTGCGGACCCGGCTGCGGTCTTCAGTATCGCTCGGGCCTGCGCGTTCTTGCCCTCGGCCAACCCCACCAGAGGGAAAATACCGTCCTTGACGGTGACGAGGACGTCGTAGCGTTCTCCCATTCCGAGCAGCAGGGCGTCGACCTCGACGGGCTGAATCGGGTAGCCGTCGGTGTGGGTGACGGTCATCGTGTGCTGGGCCAGTGCGACCCGGAACGCGGTGTCCGCGGCGGCGTTGATGATCCGGATCCGGACCCGCTGACCCGGCGTGGCGGTGAAGACGGTCGGGGCCTGCGGTATGCGTCCGTTGATCAGGTAATAGGGGTAGCTGACATCACCGGCGTCGCCGCCGAGCAGGGCGCTGGTGCCTACACCGTTCCGGGACGGCCCAGCGGAGCCGGGTGAGCCGCTCGGCGGGGCGCCGTGATCCATCCCGCCCATACCTGGCATCTCACCCATGCCGCCCGACCCGTTACCCATCGATCCCATCCCGTTGGTGCGGAGGTCGGCGAGAATGTCGTGCGGGTTGCGGCCGATGCCGTCGGTCCAGTCGTCGAGGACCACGATCCACTCCGCGTCGTAGTTTGCGGTCTCGCCGGGGTCATCGACGATGACCGGGAGGTAGAGCCCGTAGTCGGTGTCGACACCGGCAGCGTGCGGGTGCGCCCAGTAGGTCCCCGAATGCGGGACCGAGAAGCGGTAGGTGAAACGCTGCCCCGGCGCGATGAGGGGACTTGCCGGCGGCGCCCCGTCCATGTCGTTGCGTAGCGCGATCCCGTGCCAATGCACCGAGGTGGGGTGATCGAGCCGGTTCGAGACCGCCACCACCAGCTCGTCTCCGATGTTGGCGCGGATCGGGGTGCCGGGCAGGGTGTCACCGTAGAGCAGGGTGCGGACTCTGGGGCCACCGAGATCGATGTCGGCGGCCTGCGGGGTGAGGTCATAGCTCACGGTGCGACCGGTGTGGGGGCGTGCAGCTTCGGCGGCGGCGATCGTGGTCGCATCGACGGCGTCGGCGCCGGTTCTGGCGGGTCCTGACCGGGTGCAGGCCGCCGACAGCGCGATAGCGCCGATACCGACTCCGGTCGCGGTGAGGAACGCTCGGCGGTTCAACCCGGACGGGGTGTGGTTGCTCATCTCGGATTCCCTCAGCAGGACGGTGGTGCATGGTTGCCCGAAAGGGGACCCGCCGACCGGTATTCGTCTGTGCGGCACCGATTGTGACGTCGATGTGTCACATCGGCATATTCATCATCGGTGGCATCACACCCATCTGGTGTAACCACATCATCATCATGTGAATCATTTGCATGAGGTTCATCGCTCGTCACCTCCTCACGTGGGTCGGGCGCAGTGTGCACGGGCAACCGCGAACACCGCCTTGGGTGCGACGGGTCTGCGGTTCGGCACCGGCGGGCGGCGCCGAGAGGTCCCGGCCGGGAGTGGTCACGGTTGTGCCCGGTCTCGCAGAGTGCTCAGACGACTGCGGTATTCGTTCTCGTCGATGTCGCCGTGCGCGAATCGTTCGGCAAGCACCTGCTCCGCGGTGCGCGACGCATGTGGCTGGGCCGGTTGTTGCCCCTCGCGACCCGCGAACCGGATCAGCAGCACGACGCCGCCGATCAGCAGTCCCCAGAACAGCACCATCCCAATGATCATCAGCACGTACCCCCAACCACCCGGATCGTTGCCTTGCCAATACATCACGATGAACTCCTCCTCGATCCGGCGCGGCCCGTCAACCGGCACCGCGACGTGCTCAGGCTCTCGCGGACGCTGATCGGGAGCCGTTAGGGCAAGTGTGCTCCCGGAACCACATCGACAGGGAGAGTCTTTCTGCCCCGGCGGATGTGCCCGTGGACACACGCGGGTGGTCTTCCTGACGTTGCGGTGCGATTACACACCCCGCGCACGTCGGTGTCGTGCGGTCTTGTGGCGTCGAATTCCGCGCTGGCACGAGCCCTGCAAACTCGGGTCCTAAGCCCCTACACCTGGGCTGGTGCTCGACAGAGAATTCGTTTACCGCGGCGGCGTGAGCGCCGAGAAGATCAGCCGAGGAGGACCACGATGAAGCACGGGACGCATCTTTACCTGATGATCGGCCTGGCAGCGGTGATGGTAGTGGTGTTGAGCACCGGCACCGACGGTGGCTGGGTGCCGTTTGTCTGGATCGGCGCCTGCGTGGTGATGATGTTCGCCATGATGCGCACCATGGGCGGGATGGGCTCCGGAGTCCACAGTGGTGGGATGACCGGCGGTCGGCGCGCCGAATCCGAGGACGAACTGTCCCGCACAGCTGGGCGCGACCGTCATCGATAGCCCTCGCTACGCCGGCGCCCAGCGGCGGGCGGCGTCGACGACATCGCCCCCACAGCGCGACGACCGCGCAGAGCCTGCGCCGACAGCGACCGTTGCACACGGACATGCCGACGTAGTCGGCGGCGCAACCACGACGAGAATTTGCGACGACATGGCACCGTGGACCGCGATCACGGAGGCTCGAAACTCGACTTCAAGGGCCACGCTCAAACAAAAAGCCGGTGACTGGCGATTGTTCGTCCAACCCCCCACCGGCGCGGTCCTGGCCACCGGCGGCCGATCTGGCGGTATCACCCGTTTTTCACCAACACCACCGAGACGGCCACCGCCGCCGACATCACCCACCGCCGCCACGCCATCATCGAAACGACCTTCGCCGACCTCATCGACGGCCCCCTGGCCCACATCCCTTCCGGACGCTTCGGCGCCAACAGTGCCTGGGCCGTCTGCGCGGGGATCGCCCACAACCTGCTACGCGCCACCGCGACCCTGGCCGGGGCACGCCATCGCACCGCCCGGGGGTCCACCCTGCGCCGTCACCTGGTCAACATCCCGGCCCGCCTGGCCCGACCCCAACGACGACCGATCCTGCACCTACCCCGGCACTGGCCATGGGAATCGGCATGGACAACCCTGTGGCACAACATCATCGGCCACCGATCCAGCGCCTGAACCACCAACCACCCGACCCGACAACCAGGACCCCGACAGGAAAAGCTGGACAGACCAGCGGCCTCTCCATGCCCACCACCAGCCCGAATCAAGATCAACAGCTCAACCCGCCACCACACAGTCGATCGGTGGAATCAGGCTTAACCCGGCTTAACCCCTCTTCGACGTGGTGAGTTCTAGTCAACGTCGCAACACCGACGGAATAACCACGACCACGTGGCCTACTTTTCACCGTCGCTTGTGGCCTAGTTTTCGACCGTCGTCAACACACGCCGTGGTGACTGTCATCCTGCTGGTCGCCCGCGGGCGCGTCACACAGCAGCAACGCCAGTCAGTTCATCTCGCCGGATGGGCGTCCGTTGGGTGATGGCACGCTTGCTGAACATGAAGTCCCGGGTGCGATTGACGCAGTCCGCGGCGATGAGCTCGCCCTGTCGCAGGTAGAAGCAGGTGAAGTGGCGGTCCTGGCTCGGATCCCCGCTGAGGATGATTTCGTCGTACCCGGTGTTGAGGCCGGCGATCTGGAGCTTGAGGTCGTATTGATCCGACCAGAACCACGGCAATGCCGCGATCTCCTTGGTTTTCCCGCAGACAGTCGCGGCCGCAACCTTGGCCTGCTCGGCCGCGCTGGACACGGACTCCAGGCGTATGCGACGGCCGTAGCGGGCCATGTCCTGACTCGTGCAGTCACCGGCGGCCACGATGTCGGGGTCGCTGGTGCGCGCGTGGTCGTCGATCACGACGCCGTTGTCGACGGCCAGGCCGGCCGCCGCTGCCAGCTCGGTATTTGGCTCCACGCCGATCCCGATGATGACGAGATCGGCGGGGATGACCTCGCCGCCCGCGAGGATCACCTCCTGGACCCGGCCGTCGCCGGCGAGGGCTTCGACAAGCGCGCCGGTCCTGACCTGCACGCCCACTTCCTGGTGGATCCGCTCGAAGAAGGCCGATACCTCGGGGGCGGTGACCCGCTCGAGGACGCGCTCGGTGGCCTCGAGCACGGTGACCTCCAGGCCGAGCGTGCGCAGGGAGGCGGCCGTCTCCAACCTGTGATGTCTCAGGACATGTTGAACAAATGTGTCTCAGGACTTCGTGGACGATTTTTTGGTGAGCAATTGTGAGGTTACCGTTCTGTCGAGGGTCAGGGAGCGTGCGAGGCGGTCATCGACCATGATGGTGACCTCGTC
>JBBSKP010000001.1:0-114811 GCA_038256175.1 Mycobacteriales bacterium | reverse complement strand
CGTGACCCGGCTCGTTTCCGGACGTACTTCCCGAACCTCGAACTGATTGCGCCCGAGCCAGCATAGCGTCGCCCGCGGGGAGCCGGTGGTCGTCGGGGAATGTTGTTCGAGGACGGTTCGACTGTTTGTTATGGCGTGGGGATTGTTGCCCAGTGGTTGGGCGGGTGGGGTATCCGATGCGGGGGGGCGCGTCTACAGCCACCAAGACATAGAGGGCAGCGCTGGCTGCCGACTAGGTCAGCGTTGCCGGTCCGCCTTTGTCGATTTCGGCCTGGACGGCCTCGGGCGAGTAGAACAAATCATGGCCGAGCGTCTCGCCCATGACTTGACCCGCGTAATACGACAGGCGTAGCCCGGTGAGCATCGGGCGGTGGTAGACGGCGAGGTGGGTGATCTTGCCGGTGTCGTCGCGGGTCAGTGCGGTGACCCCGTGCATGACCTCACCGCCGAAGACGGTCAACTCCCAATCCAGGTAGGTGCGGGCGCCGTTGGTGGCCTGGTGGGTGAACCGTTGGGATTCATATACCTTGCTGACCGAGCCGAGTAGGTAGGAGACGGTGTCTCGGCCGCGCACGGGACGGGTCATCACCATCGGTACCTCGAACACGATGTCCTCGGCGAACGCTTTGGCGAACTCCTCCTGCGAACGTGCTGCCCACGCGGCGGCGTAGTCCGATTCCTGCGGTCCGGCGGCGGTGTCGACTACGGCCTCGTTTGCTGTCGTCATTGTTGTCTCCTTCGGCTATTCGGCGGTCGGGGTCCACATTCACCGGCGCGACTATTCGTGGTGCCATGGGGACTTCCCTCAGTGGCTGCATGAGCATTCCCACTCACTTTAGTTATACACTTCAGTATAGTCATTTGCGCTCGATTTGGCAGGTTAAAACGGCGGGTGCGGGCGTCGAACGTTCGATATCGCGACTTTATCCAGGTAGACTCGGTGAGCGAGCAGTCCGAGCTCACGCGAAGTCGGCCGATGGTGGCGTCCAAAATATACTAGTCGCTATAGTCGCAGGCATGTTTTGCAGGTATGAGTGGGTTGTTTTGGGACCGGACCGGACGGGGCGGTGCAGCGGATCGGATGATCGACAATCCGGCGCTGCTGTTCGCGCAGCGGGGCGTCGCGGCTACCGACGCCTGTCATCGATCGATAAAAACAGAGGAGGTTCCGACATGTCTGAGAAGAAGATCTCATTCGAGGTCAACCGCACCAGTAGTGCACCACGGGAGCGATTGTTCGCCCTTGAGACCGACGGCGCGAACTGGGCGCGATGGGCGAAACCAGTCATCACCCAATCGAGCTGGGATCGCCTCGGCGCACCGGAACCCGGTGGCATCGGGGCCATCCGCAAAGTCCGCTGCGGGCCGATGATCCTGCGCGAGGAGACCGTCGAGTACGAACAGGATCGCCGCCACGTCTACCGCTTCGTCGGCCCGTTCCAGCCGGTCGCCAACTATGTCGCCGAAGTGAATTTCCATCCGATCCCTTCGGGTGGCACCGAGTTGCGCTGGACGGCGTCGTTCACACCCACTCCGGGACTGGGGCGAATCGCGGTGATCATCAACCGAGGAATCATCCGCGCAGTATCAGCACGGCTGGTGCGCGCGGCTGAAAACACCACGTCCTTACCGCACCCCGACAAGGCAGCATCGTGACCGAAATCTAGGATATCCACTGCGGTGCCGACGAAGGTTTCGGTGCGGTGTGACGCGGCGATCGGCCAATCATCGATCTGCGGGCCGGTCACCAAGACGGTGCGCGGCGCATTTCCTGACAGCGAAACACGATCGTCTCGGTACTTCTCGGCCACCAAACGAATCGCGGCCCTCGCCACCGCCCCGGCGGACCAGCTGGAACCGGCTACGCCGACGTCATGAACCGCCTTGGACTGTCGCTCCTGGGCGACAGACGTAGTCGAAACCTCCGTTCCGCACTGTCAGCGGCCCTCGAACACTGACACTTCGCGACCCGAGTATCGGCGTCAGATCCCTGTGGCGCCGGGCCACCCGAGAGATGTCGCGCAACCGATCGAATCCGTACCCGCAAATCTCATATCGGGAGCAACACAATGGAATTGACTTATGACACCGAGCAGAATGCGGCTCGGCTTGAATCTGTGGCCACCGTTACTATTCAACGGAATCCGGGTCACCCACATTGCACCCGACTGGACCAGCGCGACGGTGCGCCTCAAACTGCACAAGCTCACGCGCAACAATGTCGGCACCGCTTTCGGCGGGGCGTTGTCCTCGATGACCGACCCTCTGTTCATGCTGCTGAAAATATCCATGGACACCGTCGATCAGATCCGGGCTGATTGCGCCAACGGGGTCAAGACACTCACCTGGTTCGACACGCACATCGCCGATGAAACCGGCACCACCGTCGCCGAGGTGCGCCGCCAGGTCTACGTGCGACTGAAAGCCGCGTACATCACCGAGCCCACTGCAACGGAACCCTTTGCTGCTGAACCTATTTCGTCCAGTCTTGATTCGTCGACATAACTCGGCCGGCGTCGTGACTCGCGGTAAGCGAGGGGTGTCAGGGACCACGAAGGCGGCTTCCCCATCGAGGCCACGTGTGTAACAGAATTCCCGCGTGGCGCAGCCCCCACTGTGACGGCCGTTGGAAACCGGCCCCCCGACTCCATGCCGCAAGCTCACACCGCCCCGGTCCGGCAATTCAGCTAGTCAGCGGGGCAACGTCCTCGGGGCTGTGACTCAGTCCAGTCGAGCGCATTCGATGATGGCTGCCGCATCGACGCTGGCGGGCAGTGTGCCGAAGGTGGGTGCCCAGTCCCCACCGAGGTTGGACGCGCAGAACGCGTCCGAGCGGTTTCAATCGTGTTTTGCAGATGCCGTTTTCAGCTGCCGGGTGAGCTCGTCGAGGAAGCCCGAGATGACATCGCGTGCGCCGGCAGATCCGGGGAACCGCGTTCTGAGCGCGAGGCCCTCATCGGTTCGTGAGATCCAGAACTGTGCGTCGTCGGCTGTGCCGACGTTCGAGATGTGTTGCGCGTCGATCTCCTCGTGCGCCGCATAGCCGGGCAGGCGGCGATAATCCACGTACGACACCATGAAAATGTCACGTCTGTCCTGTTCGAGGCTGCCCATCGCCTCGAGAACCTGCGTTACTGGAATTTCGCCGAGGACTATCGACTTCCGCAGCGCAGGGCCGGACATACGCACGGTCTCGGTGAAATCGCATGAGGTCACGATCTTCAGAGGTGCGTTGGTCGTGAACCAGCCGATCGCGTTCCGCAACGAATCCGAGGTCCTCGTGTGCAACGGGAACAGCAGCGACATCTGTGGACCACCGCCGAGATTGCGGATCGCTTGTGCCATTGCGGCGAGGACACCGGCGAAAACGGAAGCGCCGTTGGCGCGGCAGTAATCTTCGAATCGGCCCGTGCGCGTCGAGCCGAGCAGATCTCGCAAATCCACCGCTTGAGGAGCGGTCTGCCCTCGCGGAAGCCCGAGGTCGAGAGGGAACGACGGCGGCATGTTGTAGTGCTCGTCGAAGAAGGTGAGCCAGGCGCGCATGCGTGGATCTGTCGGGCTGACCGTTTCGGCACGGGACTCGGCTGCGCAATAGTCGACGAAGTTGCCCGCCATCGGCAGGCTGTGCGGCATGAACCCGTCGGAATCGTTTCGGCAGCCGCGATACAACTGATAGAGATCGTCGATGACCAGCGATACCGAGTAGGCGTCGACGTGTGCGTGGTCGAATCCGCAGATGATGGTCGAGCGGTCGGGACGATCGACCGCACCGAGTAAATACGCCGGGAATCCGAACGGATAACAGGATCTGTTCAATGAATCCCACAACAGCGCACGGAGTTCCGACGCAGAAGTGGTCTGAACCGCGGGCTGCTCGACTAGGTTTAGCGCGGCCGGATCGTGCAGTTCACGTTCGATTCGGCCTTCGTGACGGACGAACGCGCTGTGCAACGTGCCGTGGCGCGTGATCAACATGCAGTAGGTTCGGCGGAGCGCCTTGACGTCTATCGGGCCGGATACTTCGAAAGATGCTGCAAGCCAAGTGCTTCCAGTCTCAGCGCCGTTGAGGTGGAAGCTCTGGTTGAGGGAAGGCGGGACCGACGATTTCGCGGGAACGCTCGCTGACGAATCCACCGTCCACTGGACGAATCTCCCCGGCTCCGGGGCGTAATGGTCAATCGTCGTGACGCGCAAACGCCAATTCCGGTGTTCGGGGTGCGCGTATCGCATAGTCGCCCTCGCGAGCCACCGTCGCTATCACGTTGCGCAGGTGCGCGTGGTAGAGCGCAATCTGCTTCTGGGCGAGTGGTGTTCGTGGAGTCTGGGCTCCGAGATAGAGATGGTCGGCGTCGCGATTGAACCACATCGACGCGTTGGCGGTTTCGCCTTCGCCGGTGAACTGGATAGCGTTCTTGTCGGCCGAGGTTCCAGCGCCGGGAAACCACCGAAAATCGATATAGGACAGCATGTTCGGACTTGCCGCAACCTCCGAGCCTGCCACCCCGGATGCGAGTAGGGCTTGCAGCACGGTCTGAATCGGTACTGCGGACAGTATTTTGGCGTTGGCGTATCCGGACTGGGCGGCAGCCGCCACTTCGGTGAAGCTGCTCGCGGCGCTGACGTTGAAGGCAACAGGTGCGAAAGTGCAGAACCATCCCTCGGACAACCCGAAGTTGCCGAGCGCCCTTGTACTGAGCACGGTGATCCCGAAATAGTTCTCGCGCTTGGCGAGTTCGAAGTCGGTGATCGCCACCCGCACATGATTGCCGACGGGCAGGCGTTGTACATAGCCCTCGCTGCCGCCCACAGCCACACCTCGTCGAGCGCACTGCCTTCGGAGAGCGACGTGCGCGGGCTGTCTCGTTGGCGCGGCGATGCCGCGGATGCCGGGCGGCAGCTCGTCGCGGCAGCTCGATCCGTGCGCATTCTCGCCGGCCCGTTGTGGAGTCAGCGCAAAAGCGCCGGATCCTCCACTCCTGCAGTGCGAAAGAAGCCCACGCCGGTGCCGGCAGTCGGCGGCGCGGACACGACCCTGGCAATCGTCGATCTGGACCGTGGTGAATGGGATTCGCGGGCAAAGGAATTCGGCGGGACGAGCAACGGTCTGTTCATCGCCTTGCTCGGTGGATTGCTGCAGCGAACCGGCTACCCGGTGATCGATGACGAGTTGCGGATTTGCATAGCGGTCAGTAAACGTGAGGACGGTGACGAGCGCGCGAATGCCTCAGGGGGAGTGTGGATCAGACTTGCGGGCGACATCACACCGGCGCGCGGGCTCGGCGATATTCGGGCCCTGAGCAAGGTCGCTTTTTCGAACTACGCCAGCGGCGACAATGACGCGGTCGCCGACAACCTGCAGGCGGTTGTGCGGTTGCTGCCGGACAAACTGGTCGGCAAGATGATGAATTCCATTGTGGGTCCGGACACTACTGTTTCGAATCTGGGTAGCGCGCCTGCAAGCGCAGTCGAGTTCGGCGGACTCACTGCCGAATCGTTCGCGATCAGAGCCATTATGCAAGGCAGGCCCGCGCCGGCCCGCCGGACGCAGGGCCCGGCAATCGCGGCGTGGGCGGTGGAATACGGCAACAAGGTGACCATCACGTTGTTCGGCATTCACCCCGACTATTTCGGTGACTCGGAGGTGTTGCGGGGCCAGATCTCAGAGGAGCTCAGCACGTGGTCCTTGTCGTACAAAATGTGGTGAGGAGTTAGCGGTTCATCGAGGTTCGGTCGCGGTACTGTCCACCCATGGGATACCCAGAGGATGCGCTCGCCGAGGACGAGGGACTACTGCTCCATCGGCACCCGCACTGGAAGATGCTGTTCCTTCCTGCTGTCACGTTCATCGTCGTGACGGCGTTGGTCGGATTTCTGTCCGGTCTCGTCGAGCGCAAGCTCGATGGTGTCGCACAGATGGTTTCGCTGATCGCCATCGGTGTCGTCTGGATCGGGATCGTCGCGTGGCGTTGTATTCCGCCGTTCGCGAAGTGGCAGTTCACGCATTTCATCGTGACCGACCGGCGGGTTCTCATCCGGCACGGCGTACTCACCCACACCGGCATCGACATTCCGATGGGCCGAATCTCGAGTGTGCAGTTTCGCCACGGTCTGTTCGACCGGATGCTCGGTACGGGAACGCTGATCATCGGGTCCGCTTCCGACGATCCGCTGGAGTTCGACGACATCCCGCAGGTGCAGAAAGTGCACTCGCTGCTTTACCACCAGGTCTTCGAAGAGCTGGAGTCGGACAGGGAGCGCCGCGATCCCCCAGCAGATCGACGGTAAATGCCTCAGCGGAACCTCAGGGAACGGTCGTACGCTTAGCGAGTGACCGCCGTATTGCTTGTTGAAGACGACGAAGCTATTGCCGCACCGCTGTCGCGTGCGCTCGGCCGTGAAGGCTACGACGTGACCATCGAGCACTCCGGACCAGCGGCGCTCGAGCAGGCACTCGAAGGCTCGCACGACCTGTTGATCCTCGACCTCGGGCTGCCCGGAATGGACGGTCTCGAGGTGTGCAGACAAGTTCGGGCGCGAGGATCCGATCTGGCAGTGCTCATGCTGACCGCTCGCACCGACGAGGTCGACTTCGTCGTCGGCTTGGACGCCGGCGCGGACGACTATGTCGGCAAGCCTTTCCGGCTGGCGGAGCTGATGGCGCGGGTGCGGGCGCTGCTCCGGCGCAGTGCGGGAAGCGAAGACTCTGTCGTGGAGGTCGGCGGAATCCGGCTCGAGCCCGCAGCGCGACGGGTCCTCGTCAACGGCACCGAGGTGGTGCTCGCGAACAAGGAGTACGAGCTCCTCAAGGTTCTGCTGGACCGAGCCGGGCAAGTGGTCTCCCGTGACACCATCCTGCGCGAAGTGTGGGGTGACGCCGAACTGCGCGGATCCAAGACACTCGACATGCATATGTCGTGGTTGCGGCGCAAGATCGGTGACGAGGGCTCGGTCGTCGAACGCCGCATCGCCACGGTGCGCGGCGTCGGATTCCGGCTCAACACCGACTAGCTTTCACACACCCGCATGCGGCGCCGAATACTGCTGTCCATTCTCGCGGTCGTGATTTTGACGACGCTGGTGCTCGGCCTTCCGCTGATGTACACCGCATGGTTGTGGGTGGAGGACATCACCCGAAACGATCTGCAGACCCGGCTCAACCGCATGGCCGCGGAGGTGATCTCGCAGGAGGGCGACCGGGGCATGGTCGACGGCGCGCTCGACACCAGCGCGGTTCAGCTGCTGATTCCCGATGGTGGGCGACTCGTCGTTGTCTATCCCAGCCCGCAGGACAGTGCATCTCGAGTCGACATCGGTGCGTCCGGCGTCCGGCAGCCTGTCGTGGAGTCGCTGTCCATGGGGACCTCCGGTTCGCTGCGGATCGAAGTTCCCTCCGCCGAGATGCGATCGCGACAGAAGCAGGCGGTCGGGGCCGTCGCCCTCGTCGTGCTGGCGTCCATGGCCGCCGGTACGGGCGTCGCAGTCGTCACCGCCCGCAGGCTCGCCGACCCGTTGCAAGACGTGGCAGCACGAGCCGCGCGGCTCGCCGAAGGCGACTTCCGGCCGGACCCGCGCCGCCACGGAATTGCCGAACTCGATCGTGTCTCGGACGTTCTCGATTCCGCGACGGTGGAGATCGCCGGTCGATTGCAACGTGAGCGCGCGCTGGTGGCCGATGTTTCCCACCAGTTGCGAAGCCGCCTGACCGCGGTGCGCCTGCGGCTCGACGAACTGTCCGTGCACGACGATCCCGCGGTGGTCGACGAGGCGGAGGAAGCGATGGCTCAGGTAGATCGTCTGACCATCGCAATCGATGACCTCGTTCGCGCCTCACGTGTCGACGGGGCCGCGCGGAGCATTCCGGTATCGGTGATCGACGAGCTTTCGACGGTGATCGCGGAATGGCAGCGCCCGTTCGAGGATGCGAATCGCGCGCTGCGGATAGGCGGGGAGCGATCGCTGAGCGCCCCGATCACCGGCTCGCGGCTGCGTGAAGCGGTGTCTGTCCTCGTCGACAATGCGTTGGTGCACGGCGACGGCACGTGCACCGTCTCGGTGCGGATGGCGCGCGGGATCGGTGATCGTGAACCGACCGTGTGCGTAGAAGTGGCAGACGAAGGCGAGGGCGTGAGCAACGACCTCGCGCCGCATATCTTCGAACGCGGATTCTCCGGTGCCGGCTCGACCGGCGTGGGATTGGCCCTGGCTCGCGCTCTCGTCGAGGCCGACGGCGGCCGGCTCGAGCTACAACGGCGCCGTCCTGCCCTCTTCGCGCTGTTCCTGGCCTCTGCGAGGCAGACGGTGAAGGAACCAGTAGGGGAACCCCGCTAGGAGTGGCCCAGCTCCTCTTCGGCGATCTCGTCCAACGTCTCGACGTCGAGTAGACCGACAGGTACGCCGCGAACGTTCTCTTCCGGGAACACCCAGCGTCGGAACGCCCAGAATCGGAACGCCATCTGCAGCAAGTTGCCGATCAGGAACGCGCTGATGAAGTCGGCGATGTTCTCGGCGGTGAGGCTGACATTCGGGACTCGAAGATCGAGCCAGTAGCTGGAGATCCAGAGCGGGACGTTCATCAGCACAACGCCGACGCCGCTGACCATGAAGAACAGCAGTGCCTCATGGTGCTTTTCTCGTCCGCCGCGGTTCTTGAACGACCACTCGCGGTTGAGGATGTAGGACGCAATTACCGCGATCACACCGGAGATGATCTTAGCGGTAACCGGCTTCGCTTCGAGGACCGACAGCTTGAGGGAATAGAAGATGCCAGCGTCGATGATGAAGGTCGTACCGCCGACTATTGCGAACTTGATCAGCTCGTGATGGCGGTATGCGATGTCCCGGAAAGGTTGGGGGACGCGGTTGACCACGCCATCGACAAAGGACACAACGAGAGAGTGTACGAAAGGAAACTAAGAGCTGACCACTTGACGCACCAGATCATCAGCAAGCTCACAGTCTCCGTGGTGCCGTGACGGCGTCCTTGCTACCTCGGATTTCGCTTGCTGCGCTGGTCGCGGTCTCGCAGGTCGGACCGGCATGACAGCATAGTGATCTGTGAACGATTCTCCGCCCCGCGCCACCAGTCCGCGCGAGCTCGGCTCGGCGCTGCCGGTTGTCACCATGGTCGGCGGTGGCCAACTCGCGCGAATGACACATCAGGCCGCGATTGCGCTCGGTCAATCCCTGCGTGTGTTGTCGGAGGGACCTGACGATCCCGCAGCGCAGGTGAGCCGCGACGTTGTCATCGGCAGCCACACCGATCTCGCGGCGCTGCGTAAAGCCGCTGTAGGGTCCAACGCCTTCACGTTCGACCATGAGCAAGTCCCGACGGAGTTTCTCGAGATTCTCGTCGCCGAGGGTGTGAACGTCGCTCCGCCGCCGGAAGCCTTGATATTTGCGCAGGACAAGCTGGCGATGCGTCGCCGCCTACGCGAGCTCGGTGTGCCGATCCCGCCGTTCGCCGAGGTGCACGAAACCGCCGACGTGCATCGCTTCGCCGCCGAGCATGGCTGGCCGGTTGTGATCAAGGCGATCCGCGGCGGCTACGACGGTCGTGGCGTGTGGATGCCGGCCGACGAGGCCACTGCCGATGCGATCGTCTCCGAGCAGCTCGCGCACGGCGTGACACTGCTCGTCGAGCCCAAGGTCGCCTTGCGTCGAGAGCTGTCGGCGATGGTCGCGCGTTCGCCGTTCGGCCAGGGCGCTACGTGGCCAGTGGTGGAAACGGTGCAACGTGACGGGCAGTGCGCGGTTGTCATCGCTCCGGCACCCGGGCTTTCCGAAGAGCGCGCTACCGAGGCCGAGCAGCTTGCGTTGCGGTTGGCGTCCGAGCTCGGTGTCGTCGGGGCGATGGCGGTGGAACTATTCGAGACCACCGAGGGCGAGGTGCTCGTCAACGAACTCGCGATGCGGCCGCACAACTCGGGACACTGGGGGATGGACGGCGCGCGGACCTCGCAGTTCGAACAGCACCTGCGGGCGGTGCTCGACTACCCACTCGGTGACACGACCCCGCTCGCTCCGGTCACGGTGATGGCGAACGTGCTCGGCGCCGAGCAGGCGCCCGAGATGACGATGGATGAGCGGGTCCACCACCTGTTTGCCCGTTTCCCCGATGCCAAGGTGCATCTGTACGGCAAGGGTGAACGACATGCGCGCAAGATCGGCCACGTCAACATCCTCGGCGGCCCGGGTGGCTCTGTCGACGATCCCGAATACGTTGCGCAAGTTCGTAATCGGGCCGAACTCGCGGCACACTTCCTCTCACATGCGCAATGGACCGACGGATGGGATCCACATGAGTGACACGCCACTGGTAGGCCTGATCATGGGCAGCGACTCGGACTGGCCAACGATGGAGGCCGCAGCAGAAGCGTTGGCGGAGTTCGGCATTCGATTCGAAGTCGGCGTGGTCTCGGCGCACCGGACGCCGCAGCGGATGCTCGACTACGCGCGCGATGCCGCCGGACGCGGGTTGCGTGTCATCATCGCCGGAGCAGGCGGCGCCGCGCACCTGCCCGGGATGGTCGCCTCGGCAACGCCGCTGCCGGTGATCGGCGTGCCGGTGCCCCTAAAGTATCTCGACGGTATGGATTCGCTCTTGTCGATCGTCCAGATGCCGGCAGGCGTCCCGGTCGCGACGGTGTCGATCGGCGGTGCCCGCAATGCCGGCCTGCTCGCCGCCCGCATCCTCGGTTCCTCCGACATCGAATTGCGAACGCGGATGGAGCAATTCCAAGCGAGCCTCGAGGCGATGGTGCTCGACAAGGATGAAGCGTTGCGCCGGAAGCTGCTGGGCTAGCGCGATGCCCGCCGAAGATCCGTCGCGGTTTCGGCTCGCCGTGGTGGCCGAGGCGCTGCGGTTGTTTTCCGAGCGCGGATACGAGGCGACCACGGTCGACGAGATAGCCCACGCGGCAGGGATCTCGCGCCGGACGTTCTTTCGGCAATTCCGGGCGAAAGAGGATGTTGTCTTCGCCGATCACGAAATCTTGCTCGCGCGGGCGGAGGAGTTTCTCGCCGGCGAACACGACGATCCGTGGGATGCGGTCTGTGACGCCGTAATACTCGTATTCGACGGCTTCTCGAACTGGCGTGACATCGCGCAGCGGCGATATGTGGTGATGCAGGGCGTGCCGGCGTTGCGCGATCGGGAAATCGTCACTGTCTTCCGATACGAGAGACTTTTTGTCGACTACCTGCGCAGAAACCTTCCCGAGACGCCCGATCTGCAGGTCGTGCAGTTTGCCGCGGCCGCGACGGCGACCCACAACTACCTGTTGCGACGTATGGTCCGCGACCGCGCCCGAACGTCGTCGAGTGAGCTGCGCGAAGCGCTCGCGGATATCCGCCAACGATCTGTCGGTGGTGGCGCGGTGCCCGTTGCCGATGACGAGATAGTCGTCGCGGTGTTCCCGCGAGGGACCTCGCCCCGCCGCGTCGCCGATCTGGTGCAAAATCGCCTCGACGAGTTGTGACGCCTATGGCATCGAGTGCCGTTCAATGGCACGTAGATCACATTTATTGCGAACAACCATGAGGTATAGTGAACATTGAGTGGCACTGAGTGCCGCGATTGCAGACTTCTGACTTCTCTGACTACCAACTTCTACAAGGAGCGACCCTGATGGCCGGCAACCCGGATTTCGACCTGTTCAAGCTCAGCGATGAGCACGACGAGTTGCGGGCTGCGATCCGCGCGCTGTCCGAGAAGGAGATCCTGCCGTTCGCCGCAGACTGCGACGAGGAGGAGCGCTTCCCGCAGGAGGCACTCGATGCACTCAACAAGTCGGGCCTTAACGCGATCCACGTACCCGACGCCTACGGTGGCCAGGGCGCAGATTCCGTCGCCGCCTGCATCGTGATCGAAGAAGTTGCGCGAGTCTGCTGTTCGTCGTCGCTGATCCCGGCCGTCAACAAGCTCGGCACCATGGGCCTGATCCTCAAGGGTTCCGAGGAGCTCAAGCACAAGGTGCTTCCCGACATCGCGAACGGTGCGATGGCCTCCTACGCACTGTCCGAGCGTGAAGCCGGCTCCGACGCGGGCAGCATGAAGACCCGCGCGAAGGCCGATGGCGACGGCTGGATCATCAACGGCACCAAGTGCTGGATCACCAACGGTGGCAAGTCGACCTGGTACACCGTGATGGCAGTGACCGACCCCGACAAGGGTGCCAACGGCATCTCGGCGTTCATGGTCCACAAGGACGACGAAGGCTTCACTGTCGGCCCGAAGGAAAAGAAGATGGGCATCAAGGGCTCGCCCACCACCGAGCTGTACTTCGAAAACTGCCGCGTTCCCGGTGACCGGATGATCGGTGATCCCGGCACCGGCTTCAAGACCGCGTTGGAGACACTCGATCACACCCGTCCGACCGTCGGCGCGCAGGCAGTCGGCGTCGCACAGGGCGCGCTCGACGCCGCGATCGCTTACACCAAGGACCGCAAGCAGTTCGGCAAGTCCATCTCCAGCTTCCAGGCCGTGCAGTTCGAGCTGGCCGACATGGCGATGAAGGTCGAAGCCGCACGGTTGATGATCTACACCGCGGCTGCTCGCGCCGAGCGTGGCGAGCCGAACCTCGGATTCATCTCCGCTGCCTCGAAGTGCTTTGCCTCCGACACTGCGATGGATGTCACGGAATCAGCGGTCCAGCTCTTCGGTGGCGCCGGCTACACCCGCGATTTCCCGGTCGAGCGAATGATGCGTGACGCCAAGATCACCCAGATCTACGAGGGCACCAACCAGATCCAGCGCGTCGTCATGTCGCGGGCGATCCTGCGCTGACTCATTGGCACCTGAGCACCCATTCGCGCACTCCGGTAACGGGATTCGGCTATCCAGCGCAAGGAATGGGTGCTCAGGTGCCGCGGCTGTGTCGCCTCCGCCGCACGATAGCCATCACCTGGCGCGCGACCTTGATCGGATCGGCGAGAACGTCGTACGCCGCGAATCGCAGCACCAGCCAGCCATTCTCGACCAGCCAGTTCTGTCTGCGTCGATCATTGCGAAAGACCTCGGGATCGCTATGGAATTCGCGGCCGTCGACCTCGACGATCACTTTGGCTCGCTCGTCGACGAAGTCGCAGATGTACGGGCCGACCGCGACATTCGCCTCGAGCCTGAACCCCAACACATGGAATGTGCGGCCAAGGATCCGTTCAGGCTCTGACGCGGCGTTGGTCGCGGCCAACCCGAATTGCTTGGCCATCTTGTGATTACCCCACCTGCCGGGATTCTTCTTGCGCAGGAGCTGCTCGCCTTCGACGGTGACGTCTTGCGTGAGCACCGCGTCGACCAGTCGATCGGCCTCGTCGGTCGGCATCACGGCGACGCAGTCGACCAGCGTCTGTTCCGCACTGACGATGGGCATCGGCCAGGATTCTTCGATCTCTTCGGGATCGAGGTCCCGCCGGTACAACCGTAACCATTGCGGCGTCCGCACTCGCACGCTGCGAGGAACAGTCGCTTCGACGATCGCAGGCTCCGGAATCCAGCCGCGTAACCACGCCGACGTGCGGTGGCTGAGAATCGACAGGGGTTGCCACTGTGTCACGGCGAAGCAGTGGGCATTGGTCGTGACATCGCCGACGATGTAGATCTGGGGCAGCACGCGGACGAAGAGCCCACTGTTGCAGCGGCTCGTGATCATCTTGCTCGTCATGCCAGCTGCGAGAAGTTGCTCGCGGGTGCGAACGCCGAACGGATTCATAGGCACACCATCGCGCACCAGTAGCTCGGCCCTGGGTGCGCTTCCTGGGGAAATGTATTGGCCTGTGGATAGATTGCGTCCTGTGGATAGGCACCTCAGCTCCCATCCTCTCTCGCCAAACCCCGGTTTCGGGCCGCCGAGGCAAAGAGTGGGCGATGAGGTGCCTGCCTCACTAGGCTCGGCGCATGTCTTTGCGCCTCGCATCCCGCGGCAGCTGGCAATCAGGGCTGGTGACAGTGCTCGCCTTGGGTTACGCCAAGCTGTGGCGGGCGAAGGTCGACTTCGATACCCACTACAGGATTTTCGTGTGCTCGCAGATGCGAGGCGGGTTCGGTCGTGCCGGGACCACATTCGGCGGCGCGTACCTCACCAAGAACAACACCCGGTTGCGGACGATCAGGCACGAGTCGGTGCACGCAGATCAGTGGGCGCATTACGGTCTGTCGTTCGCGATCCGCTATCTCCTCGAAGAGCGTCGACATCCGAAGGCCGCGAACAGATTCGAGATCGAGGCCGGCCTGGCCGATGGCGGGTACAGCAAGGAAATCGCTACCTAGGCGCGCTGTCGCGTGACCCGCTCCGATTCGATGCGGCGAGCAAGCTGACCGGGATCCGGGTTCGCAACCTGCACGAGTGTTGCGCCGGCGGAAAGCACGGCGATGAATCCGTCGAGGAGGGTCGCCGGGTCTGTCCACGGCGTCGAGGAAAGGACACGGTCGGCGGCCGTGATTTCCTGTTCGGCCGCCGAAGCTTTCGCTGATGCGAGCACCTCGGCGACCGTCGCGCCGTCGACTGCGAGTCCGGCTCCCGCGGGATGGAACTGATCGCCGTGCACCCGGACCGAGGTCGCGAAATCGGTAATGCCGAGCGGGAGATCGGGGACCGGTCGGCCCATCGGATCGAGTGAAAGCGCCGCGACCTCTGGTACGTCGGACACCTCGTCGAGGCGGTTGGGAGTGACCATCGCAAGATGGGCGTCGGGATCGGCGTGGAGCACTACCTCGGCACCCGCCCACCACGCACCGAGCAGCACTGCCGCCGTCTGCCAATGTGAGGGCAGGAGTACGGCGATCCGTGCTCCTGGGCTAAGGCCGAACTCGTCACGGACCATGTTGGCGGTCTTGGCGGCCCAGTTGGCCAAAGTGAGCGCGGATAGTTCGATTCGTGCGCCCGTCGCATCGTCGTAGTACGTGATTCGCGGACCGGCTGGATCACGAGCAAGAATCGGGTCGAGCAGTACTTCAGTGAGAGTTGTTGCTAGTTCACGCATTTGGGTCCATTCTGACCGGCATCGATCGGTGGAGCGGGCGGCACAGGGGTTCCGGTGGACTCCGATGTCGATTCTGCCGTACTCGTCGAGCCGGTGTAGGAACTTGAGCCCGGCCCTTTGTAATCGGTCGCCAGCACAACCCGGACTTGGCCGCCCGGCACCGACGAATCGGCCGACACCGGCAAGTCGCCGAGGTCTTCGGCGACGGTCTTCGCGCCCTTGTCGTCGGATTTCGCGGCGAGCACCCGGCTGCTGTCGACGGATGTGCCGGTGTTGTTGCCGACCTTTCCCGATGCGTATCCCTTGGCCGTGAGGGCCTCCGACACCCGTGTCGCGAGTCCTTCGATCCCGCTGTCGTTGGCGACATCGACCGTCACCGACGATCGATACACGGTCGACTTCGAATCCTTCGAGTCCTCGCCGCCGAGGGTTGCGACATAGTCGCGGACAGCATCGGGGTCTACCCGCACGACGGATTCGCCTTCGTCGGATTCCCCATTGAGATCGGACACCGGGATCGTCTCGAACTTCACCGCACCACCGGCAAGGTCGCCGAGTTGGCGCGCGAACTTCAAGATGTCCCAGTCGGAATCGAGCACGACCGACCGCGTGATCGCATTACTCAGTTCGCTCAGCTTCGTAGGGTTGCTCAGTGTCTTCGCGCTGAGCACCTTGTGCACCAACGAGGCCATGAACACCTGCTGACGGACGATCCGGTCCAGGTCACCGCGCGGCAGGTCGTGGCGTTGCCGCACGAAACTCAGCGCATTCGAGCCGTTGAGTGTCTGCTCGCCCGCGGGGAAGTTCGCACCCGACATCCACTCGTTTACCGGTTCGTTGAGGCAGACATCGACGCCACCGACGGCGTTGGTCAGCAGCACGAAGCCAAGCAGCCCGACCTCCGCGTAGTGGTCGACGGTGACGCCTGTGAGCTCCGCGACGGTCTTGATCAGTGCCTGTCGGCCGGCCTTGGTCGACTCCGCTTCGGCTTCTGCGTCGGATTTGCCCTCGGTGACCATTTCGATCCGCTTGCCCTCTTTGGTCGCGCCGTACGCGCCGTTGATCTTCGTCATCCCGATGCCGGGCACCTTGACGTAGGAATCGCGAGGGATCGAGATGGCCGTTGCCGAACTGCCGTCGTTGGGCACTCGGATCAAAACGATGGTGTCGGTGTTGGAAGCGATGTCGCCGCCTGCGCGTAGCGAAGCCAATTCGTCCGCGGACAGCGGATTTCCGTGAGCATCGGTGCGGCTGTCGGTGCCGACCATGAGGATGTCGACCGCGCCGTCCCTGCCACCACCGAGCCCGAGGCCGTCGGCGGTTTCCAGATTGGACAGCAGCGAATCGACACTGCGCCAAGCGAATCCGGTCGCCAACAGGACCACGACCGAGATCACTGCGATGACTACCTTGGCCGACCGGGCGGACTGTGGGTAATCATGCACGCGGGCTTGCTCCTTCGGCACCATGCGGACCTTCCTGTAGCCGAACAATTGCCACCCGACTGTCTCAGGCTACTTGCCGGACCCTGCTGTCTCGCTGAAGCGGCGCGGTCGGCGTGCCAGACTTTGCGCGTGGACAGAATTATCGTCACCGGCGCTCATGGCCAGCTCGGCGCACAATTGCTGCAGCGTGGTGCAGCTGCGGGGTTCGACATCGTCGGGTACGGCTCGGCCGAACTCGACATCACGGACCCCGATGCGGCGCAGCAATTGATCGAGCCCGACGCCATCGTCATCAACTGTGCGGCCTATACAGCGGTCGACAATGCCGAGTCCGACGTCGCTGGAGCCGAGGCAGGCAACGTGGCCGGGCCTCGCAGCCTCGCCGCAGCCTGCGCGCGGAAGGGTGCGCGGCTGATTCATGTATCCACCGACTACGTTTTCGCAGGTAACGCCGAGCAGCCTTACGAAACGGACGCCGAACCCGCGCCGCGAACCGTGTACGGGCGAACCAAGCTGGCGGGGGAGTGGGCCGTCCACGGAGAGCTGCCGAGCGCGCAGATCGTCCGGACGGCCTGGGTGTACACCGGTGCGGGCAGTGATTTCGTCGCCACGATGCTGCGGTTGGAATCCGAGCGAGACACCCTCGACGTTGTCGATGACCAGATCGGTTCGCCGACCTTCGCCGGCGACCTTGCCAGTGGGTTGCTCGAACTTGCCGGCCACTCCGAGGCGCCCCGAGTTCTGCACCTGACGAACAGCGGGCAGGCGAGTTGGTTCGAGCTGGCGCGCGCTGTTTTCGAGTCGGTCGGCGCCGATCCGGAGCGTGTTCGGCCGTGTGACAGCTCACAATTTGCCCGCCCAGCGCCACGGCCGGCGTATTCCGTCCTGTCGAACCGGGCCTGGATCGCCGCTGGTCTGACCCCGTTACAGCCGTGGCGTGCCGGGTTGGCGGCCGCTCTCGCGTAGCGACTCGTCAAACGTAGCGTTGCCGGGCCGTTAGGCTGACTGCCGTGAGTCCGCAGCTGGCCGTAGTGACGGTGACCTATTCGCCCGGCGAGCATCTGGAGGAATTCGTCACGAGTCTCGCGACTGCGACGGATGAGAAACCGCAGGTCGTCCTCGCTGACAACGGCTCGACGGACGGTGCACCCGAGGCTGTCGCCGCTGCATACGAGCACGTTCGGTTGCTGCGTACAGGCGCCAACATCGGTTACGGCGGCGCTATGAATCGCGGAGTTGCCGAGCTGGATCCGGAAATCGAATTCGTCGTATTGGCGAATCCCGACGTGCGCTGGAGTCCGCATTCGATCGACACCATGCTTGCGGCGGCCCAGCGATGGCCACGCGCGGGCGCACTCGGGCCGCTGGTGCTCGAACCCGACGGCAGCGTGTATCCCTCCGCCCGTCAGGTGCCGGGCCTGCTGTCCGGCGCAGGTCACGCGATTCTCGGCACCATCTGGCCCGCAAATCCGTGGACACAGCGCTACCGTCAGGAAAACGAGGCGCGCACTGAGCGTCCCGTGGGGTGGCTGTCCGGATCGTGCCTGTTGATGCGCCGTGCGGCCTTCGAGTCGGTGCACGGCTTCGACTCCAGGTACTTCATGTATATGGAAGACGTCGATCTCGGTGATCGACTCACCAAGGCCGGCTGGCTCAATATCTATGTCCCCAGCGCCGAGGTGACGCACACCAAAGGCCACGCCGCCGGTCGTCATCCCGAGCTCATGCTTCCCGCGCACCACGAGAGCGCATATCGATTTCAAGCTGACCGGCACCCGCATTGGTGGCAAGCTCCGCTACGAGCCGCACTGAAAGCTGGGCTTGCGACGAGGTCCCGATTTGCGGTTCGATCAGCGCTGCGACGCCGTGACGACGGTTTACGAGAGGAAAGTGCTCACGATGGCAGGTAATGGAGGAACCGACGCCGTCATTCTTGTCGGCGGACAGGGCACCCGGCTGCGTCCGTTGACGTTATCGGCTCCCAAGCCGATGCTGCCGACCGCCGGTCTGCCGTTCCTCACGCACCTGCTCGCCCGTATTGCCGAAGCAGGCATCAATCACGTGGTGCTCGGTACGTCGTTCAAAGCGGAGGTATTCGAAGCGCACTTCGGGGACGGCTCCGAACTCGGACTCGAAATCGAATACGTCACCGAAACCGAGCCCATGGGCACCGGCGGTGGCATCCGGAACGTGCTGTCCAAGCTGCGGGCCGACAATGTCATGGTCTTCAATGGCGACGTTCTCGGCGGGACCGAGCTCGGTGCGGTGCTCGACACCCACGAGCAGACCAACGCCGATGTGACCCTGCATCTCGTGCGCGTGGGCGATCCGCGTGCGTACGGCTGTGTTCCGACCGACGAGGACGGCCGTGTGACGGCATTCCTGGAGAAGACGCAGGATCCGCCGACCGATCAGATCAACGCCGGCTGTTATGTCTTCAGGCGTGAATACATCGAGAAGATTCCCGCGGGTCGGCCGGTGTCGGTCGAGCGGGAGGTGTTCCCGGCGTTGTTGACCGAGGGAGCCCGTGTCTATGGGCACGTCGACTCGGCGTACTGGCGGGATATGGGAACGCCCGAAGACTTCGTGCAGGGATCGGCCGACCTCGTGCGCGGGATCGCGCCGTCGCCGGCGCTGCCTGGGCAGCGCGGTGAGTTTCTCGTGCACCCGGGTGCCGGAGTCGCGCCGGGTGCCGTGCTGATCGGCGGAACTGTCGTTGGGCGTGGCGCCGAAGTCGGTGCCGGTGCCCGACTGGACGGCGCGGTGCTGTTCGACGGTGCGGTCGTCGAGGCAGGCGCGCGCGTAGAACGGTCGATCCTCGGCTTCGGCGCGAGAATCGGACCGCGAGCGCTCGTACGTGACGCTGTGATCGGCGACGGTGCGAACATCGGCGCCCGCTGCGAACTGTTGCGCGGGGCCCGCGTCTGGCCAGGCGTCACGATCCCAGACGGTGGCGTGCGATTCTCGACGGACGTATGACCGGTGTACCGGACCTTTGTCGCGCTCGGTGATTCCTTCACCGAAGGTGTCGGCGATCCTGACCCGCGATACCCGAATGGACTCCGCGGCTGGGCCGATCGAATGGCCGTGGAAATGGCGCGTACGAACCCGGAGTTGCGGTACGCCAACCTCGCGATTCGTGGTCGCCTGCTAGGCCCCATCCTCGACGAGCAACTGAGCGCGGCGCTCGCGATGGAGCCCGACCTTGTCACGATCTACGCCGGCGCGAACGATCTGATTCGCCCGAAGGTCGACATCGATGCGCTGGTCGAAAAGTACGACGATGCGATCGGCACGCTGTCAGCCACAGGTGCAACTGTGGTGATTTTCACAGCCTTCGACACGGCTGGAGCGCTGATTTTCGACCAGTTGCGCGGCAGATTCGCCATCTACAACGAATTGGTGCGCGAAGTTGCCGAGCGACATGGCGCGGTGCTCGTCGATTTCTGGCGCTTCAGCGAATATCGAGACAACCGGATGTGGGATTGGGACCGGATCCACATGTCGTCGGCTGGTCACCAGAACATGGCGATCGCGGTGCTGAATCGGTTGGGGATCGCGCACGAACTCGATGCCGTCGACTTCGGGTCGTCCGGCGAGCAGAGCTCGGCAGACCTTCGTCGCTCGGATCTGTTGTGGGTCAGGGACTTTGTGGTCCCGTGGATCTCGCGCCGCGTTCGGGGGATCTCCACCGGCGACGCGGTCTCGCCGAAATACCCTGTCCCGGAACCGGTCAGCCTGTTGCCAGTCGAGGCTGGCTAACGAGCGCTGGCGAGCTGCACCAGATGGGTGATGGTGTCGTGCTCGGCGTTGTCGGGAAGTCGATCAACCGGCCACCACCGCAGATCGTCGGACTCCGAACTGGCAACCGGTGTCGCATCTTTCGGTGCAATGACCAGAAATCTCAGGTCCAGATGCCGGGTCGGTACACCGAGCGAGCAGGTGATCGGGTGCGTGTGCGCGGACAGGAGCGCAGGGTCGATCCGAAGATCCGCGATTCCCGATTCCTCGGTCGCCTCGCGCAGTGCGGCGTCGACGACGGTTGTGTCGGTCTCCTCGCAATGGCCGCCGAGCTGAATCCAGCGTCCGACCCTCGGATGCAACGTGAGCAGCACGTTCTCGTGGTCGACATCGAGCACCAGCGAGGACGCGGTGATATGGCCTGCCGCGTGTTCACGAAGGCAACCCCGCGACGCGGAGCCGAGGAAGGCGAGCATCGTGTGGCGCAGCGATTCGTCCGACGGCGCTGCGGGACTCCACGTTTGCAGGACGTCGGTCGCCGAAGCGTGCAGTGATTCCGCACTCACAGTTCGACCAGCCCCGCCCCGGCGTCGCCTACCGCCCTCGGTGCCAGCGGTTCGATCGGATGCCCGATCGCAATGGCGCCGAGCGGGCTCCAGTCTTGCGCGACACCGAGTTCGGCGCGAACGACGTCCGCCGCAAAGATCGTCGAACCGATCCAGCAGCTGCCGATTCCCTTGGTAGCCAACGAGACGAGCAGTCCCTGCACGGCCGCACCGACCGCCACCGTGAACATCGTCGACTCCGCGCGTTGCCTGCGCTCGTCAGGGTAACTGTGGGCGCCGTCGGGAACGCAGAACGGAATGACGACTTCGGGAGCGTCGAAGAGTATGTCGCCCCTGCCGATTCGGCGTTCGACCCGATCTTCGCTCCAGCCGTCACCGGCGAGATCTGCGCGCCATTGTTCCCGCATCGCCGCGAGAAGCCGGGCCCGAACCTCGGCGCTGCGCACCCACACGAACCGAACCGGGCGGGTGTGGTGAGGCGCAGGCGCGGTCAATGCCTCTGCAATCGCCGCGCGCAGTAGCGTCGGTTCGACAGGGTCGGCCGAGAACGACCGGACGGACTTGCGTAGCCGCAGTGCCTCGCCGCGCCCGAGCTCGATTGCTTCCGCGGTGCCGAGCCAGAACAAATCCTCAGCGCCACTGCGTAGCAGGGTGGTGGCGTTGGATCCGTCGTCGCGAGGATCGAGCCCGCGGACGACCGCTACCGGTATCGCGCCGACCTTTCCTTTGACGAGATCGCCGGCCGCGGCGAGTTCGTCGGCGATGGCAACTTCGGTGACTTGCAATTCGTTGCCTTGGCCATCGTGGGTGCCGGCGTACGCGTGCAGGACCGCCACACCCGCGGATCCGATCGCAACGTCGGTTTGACCGTTACGCCACGCCCGGCCCATTGTGTCAGTAATCACAACCGCAACACTGACGCCGCGTCGCTCACGCAGCGCGGTTCGTAGCCGAGCCGCGCTGGCATCGGGATCGATTGGCAGCAGAGCTAACTCGCCGGGATCGACGTTGGACCCATCGATCCCGGAGGCGGCCTGGACGATTCCGAGCCGGTTCTCGGTGATGAGCGTGCGGCCTTTGCGGGCAAGCACCCGCACCGCCTCCTGCTCGATGAGTACGCGACGCGCTGCGTCCCGCTCCTCGGGGTCGGTCGGCGACGCGACGATCCGGCCTTCGGTCTTGGAGACGATCTTGCTCGTGACAACAAGCACATCGCCGTCGGCGAGCCAGGGGGCTTGTCGCGCAATGTGTTCGGCGAGATCGTCGCCCGGCCGGAACTCCGGCAGTCCGTAGACGGGAAGGATCGTTATTTCACCCTCGGCGCCGTGGTCGATATCAGTGCCGTCGAATTCGGTCACAACGCCACCCCGGCGATGTCGAGTGCGGTGCGAACCATCTCCGCGGTCGTTGCAGGATCGGTCATCAGCAACGGGATCGCGCGGACGTCCACGCCGGGCACGTCGGCGACGTCTGTCGAGTGAACGAGCCAGCCGTCCAGAATGCCCGTTTCCGAGCGCGCACCGTAATAACGCCCGATCGCTTCCGCCGAGGTTTCCACGCCGATCACGTCGAGGCATTCGTCGGCCATGCCCCGCAACGGTTTTCCACCGATGATCGGCGACAGCCCGATGACCTTGGCCGATGTCGTCCGAAGTGCACCGCGGATGCCGGGAACGGAGAGGATCGCGCCGATGCTGACTACCGGGTTGGACGGTGCAAGCAGCACGACATCGGCGTTCTCGATCGCGTCGAGTACACCCGGCGCGGGCTTGGCTTGATCGGCTCCGACGTTGACGAAGCTGTGCGTCGGCACCTGGGCCCGGTAGCGAACCCACCACTCTTGGAAGTGAATCGCACGCCGCGCTTCGGCGTCCTCATTGTCGGGATCGGTGATGACGACGTGGGTTTCGTTACGGTCGTCGCTAGCGGGTAGCAATGTCACGCCGGGCTGCCACCGGTTGCACAGCGCCTCGGTCACAGCGGACAGCGGGTAGCCGGTGCGCAGCATCTGGCTGCGGATCAGGTGCGTCGCCAGGTCGCGGTCGCCGAGCCCGAACCAGTCGGGCACGGCGTTGTAAGCGGCCAATTCCTCTTTGGCGTGCCAGGTTTCGTCGAGCCGGCCCCAGCCGCGCTCGGTGTCGATACCGCCGCCGAGGGTGTACATGCACGTGTCGAGGTCCGGACAGATGCGTAGGCCGTGCATCCAAACGTCGTCACCGACGTTCACGACCGCCGTGATCTCACCCCGGTCGCCGAGCAGCGATTGCACTCCCTGGAGGAATCGCGCGCCACCGACGCCCCCCACTAGTACCGTTGCCCGAACGGGCTTCACGCTTGCGTTTTCGTGCGTCACGTTTGCAAAGCCTAGGCGGGTCCGATGTCGACGTGGACACCGCGGGCAATTGCAGCAGAGCACACTACGGGCAAACCCCCTCGATATCGAAAACGACGGATACTAATGGAATTTCGCCGATAGCTTGACCATCCGGCGCCTCGGCGTGTCTAATCACATGTATGTCATTCCTGGTTCGTGAGGCGAGATCGCCTATAGCGGACCGTGATTCGAACAAGTGTTCTCATTCGGGTGACATATCGATGAGAACAACACCAAAGTCACACCTCATCGGACCGGCAGTCGGTCCGATGATTCACAACAATCTGCGCTATCACAGGTGAGGAGGCGGAACCATGGCCAACCAGCTGGAAAATCTGGACACTCCTTCAAGCACAGTGGACGTCGAACCGCAGACCGATTCCAAAGCAGGCGCAGCACTTAGCGTCTGCGGCGACGAAGTGGTGTCGGAACGACCCCGACTCAGTTTGGTCGTCGACGGTTTCGACGAGTTGTTCGAAGCTGTCGAGGATCAATGGCAAGAGCGTGCGCTGTGCGCTCAGACCGACCCGGAGGCGTTCTTCCCTGAAAAGGGTGGATCGACTCGCGAAGCGAAACGTATCTGCTTGGGCTGCGAGGTTCGTGACGAGTGCCTCGAATACGCGTTGGCTCATGACGAGCGCTTCGGTATCTGGGGCGGTCTGTCGGAGCGTGAGCGTCGGCGGCTCAAGCGCGGTATCGGCTAGTCGAGCGAGCTTGCGAGGTCGCGGTTGCGGCTAGTCGAGCGAGCTTGCGAGGTCGCGGTTGCGGCTAGTCGAGCGAGCTTGCGAGGTCGCGGTTGCGGCTAGTCCGGACCCGCTGCCAGCTCTGGGTCGATCACGTCCGGGTCGACCCCGAGATAGGTCGCGATCTGTTGTACGAGAATCTCGTGCAACAAGTCGATCAGGTCTTCAGGATGTTTTGCACGTAGTTCAAGGGGGCGGCGGAACAGTACGACTCGTGCGCGAGTTGCACTGCCGCGACGATCGACGCCTGCGGGAATGAGGCGCGACAGGGGGACGGGGCCATCGGCGACTACTTCGTCGGGCCAATTCACCGAATCAGGGTCCAGGGGCCTGATTTTCGGAACTTCGTCTACGGCAATATCGAGTTTGGTCAGGCGTTCGTGCCACCGGGTATCCAGTGGCGCGAATGCCTCCAACACGAGTAAGTCGAATTTTTCGCCTCGCGTACGCCAGGCCGGCACCGAATTCGGTAGTACGGGCCCGCGTACGCCACGACCGCGTCGCGTAACCGAACGCGACGTCTGGGGTCGTCGATTTCTAGCGCGTGCCATGTGGTGTGACATTACGGCCTTGCTTGCTCCCGAACGCAGTGCGGGCTCACCGATTACCCGGCACGCGGACACGGTGTGTCCGAGTAGGTCGCGGGTGGGATCACCGCTACTCTCACACCTGTGAGAGCACTGCGTCGTTGCTGCAGACCGGGATGCAAGAATCCTGCCGTCGCGACGCTGACCTATGTCTATTCCGATTCGACCGCTGTCGTCGGTCCTCTCGCAACTGTCGCCGAACCACATTCTTGGGACCTGTGCGAGATCCACGCGTGCCGCACCTCCGCGCCGAAGGGCTGGGAAATGGTCCGCCACGAGGGTGGATTCTCGACGACGACGCCTGACGAGGACGACCTTGTCGCGCTGGCGGAGGCCGTTCGCGAAGCCGGCCGCCCCGCACAGAACGGGCCGCCTCGTGGGCACACCGAATTCACACCCGTCAACCCGCCTTCGGTGCCGACTGCCCGAACCGGCAGGCGTGGACACCTGAGAGTGCTTCCCGACCCGAACTGATCTCCGAACTGCTCGGGCCTGCCAACGCCCGTCGGGCATGGCACTAGGCTGGCCCCTGCGCGTTGTTGCGCGTTTGTCCCATGCCGCCCGACCGCAGGAGTCATCTCAGTGCCCCGTTCCGCCGATCTCGTCAACGCCGTGATCAAGGCCTACGACGTCCGTGGCGTCGTAGGCGAGCAGATCGACGCCGAGTTCGTCCGCGACGTCGGAGCGGCGTTCGCACGCCTGGTGCGGGCGGACAGCGATCGTGTCGCGATCGGCTACGACATGCGCGCGTCGTCGCCCGATCTGGCCAAGGCGTTCGCCGACGGCGTCGTTGCGCAAGGCCTCGATGTGGTCCATATCGGTCTCGCGTCGACCGATCAGCTGTATTTCGCCTCCGGCCTCCTCGAGTGTCCCGGTGCGATGTTCACGGCGAGCCATAATCCCGCGCAGTACAACGGGATCAAGTTGTGCCGGACAGGCGCCAAGCCGGTCGGCCAGGACACCGGACTTGCGACTGTCTCACGCGAAGTGATCGACGGTGTTCCTGCCTATGACGGCGCCGCCGGTTCGGTCAGCGAACGCGATGTGCTCGAGGAGTACGCGAGCTTCCTGCGCGGGCTGGTCGATCTGAGTGCGTTGCGACCGTTGAAGATCGCCGTCGATGCAGGCAACGGCATGGGTGGACACACGGTTCCGGCTGTGTTCGCGCCACTCCCGGTGACCATCGAGCCGCTGTATTTCGAACTCGACGGGACGTTCCCCAACCACGAGGCCAACCCGCTCGACCCGAAGAACCTCGTGGATCTGCAGAAGTTCGTCCGTGACACGGGCGCAGACATCGGTCTCGCGTTCGACGGTGACGCCGACAGGTGCTTCGTGGTCGATGAGCGCGGCGAGCCGGTATCGCCCTCGGCCGTCACCGCGCTCGTTGCCGAGCGTGAGCTTGCGAAAGAGCCTGGTGCCACGATCATTCACAATTTGATCACCTCGCGTGCCGTTCCCGAACTGGTGACCGAGCTCGGCGGCACGCCCGTCCGTACCCGAGTCGGCCACTCCTTCATCAAGCAGCAGATGGCCGAGACCGGCGCAATTTTCGGCGGCGAACACTCGGCCCATTACTACTTCCGCGACTTCTGGGGTGCCGACTCGGGCATGCTAGCGGCACTGCATGTGCTTGCGGCGCTGGGTGAGAAGGACCGGCCGCTGTCCGAACTGACAGCGGCATACGAGTGCTATGCCGCGTCGGGTGAGGTCAACTCGACGGTGGCTGACGCGCATGAGCGGACGAAGGCGGTTATCGCTGCCTTCGAGACCCGCGCGACATCGATCGATCGACTCGACGGTGTGACAGTGAATCTCGGGGCAGGCGCATGGTTCAACCTGCGGGCGTCGAATACCGAACCGCTACTGAGGCTCAACGTCGAGGCGCGGACGACCGAGGAAGTAGACGCACTCGTGACCGAGATACTGACCATCGTTCGCGGGTAGCTGGGATAGTGGATTCAAGGCTCGAACTCGGGCCGGCAGGTCGCCGACGAAAGGACGGTGTGGGTTTCCGATGACCGCTCCTTCGCCCACGCTCGACCTCGACGATGTTGCGTCGCTCGAGGCTGCAGATTCCACCGGTGCGCTTCGCTCTGCGGCAATGGGCGGCGCACAAGTTCGCGCCACCGCGGCCGCCGTCAGCGAAGCTGCGCTCACCAGACTGGCCGACCTCAGGCCTCGTAGCGCGCTTCTGGTGACGGGGCCAGGACGCGCCTCTCGGGCGGCGTCGTTGTTGGTCAAGGCACTCGGCGGGCGAGCTGGCCTACCGCTCCTGCATCTCGGTGTCACTCCGCCATGGGTTGGCCCGCTCGACGTCGTGGTCGTGGCCGGCGACGATGCGGGCGACCCGCGGCTCGTCGAATCTGTCGACCTCGCACTCCGCCGTGGTGCCGAGGTGGTGATCGTCGCTCCTGACGAGGGTCCGCTCCGCGCAGCGGGTGCCGGCCGGGCATCTGCATTGCCGCCGCGCGTGCGGGTCCTGGATCACAATGCGTTCGCGCGGTATCTGGCGGCGTTCATCGCTGTGCTTGCGGCCGTCGATTCCGCACGATCCGGGCCCTTCATCCCGGATCTCGAGTTGCTGGCCGACGCGCTCGATGCCGAGGCAACGCGCGATCATCCGGCGAACGAGGTGTTTCACAATCCGGCCAAGGCCCTTGCCGCTCGGATGCAAAACCGCGAGATCGTGTTCACGGGCGATACCGACCCGAGCGCGGAACTTGCCGCTCATGCCTCGGAGATCCTGCTTCGCTGTGCGGGCATCGTGTCGAGTGCGACCGACCTCGCGGACACGTTGGCTGCCGCGCACCACCTGGCCAGTGCCGGCCACGGGTCCAGAGCGGGGGATTACGACCCGTTCTTCCACGACGAGCAGCTCGACGGTCCGCCGCCGCGCGAGAAGGTCCGGATATTCGTCCTGAGTGCAGATGCCGACCGCGCTCAGGCCGAGCGTCGGATAGCTGCGCTCACCGACGCCGATCTCGTCACAGTGGACGCTGTGGAAGGGGATCAGGGCGATCCGGCGCGCAGCGATCCGACGTTGCAGCCGACGCAGGTCCGTCCCGGGCGGGAGCTCGAAGAGCTTGCGGTACTGGCTGTTCGGCTCGAGATGGCGGCCGCCTACCTGCAGCTCGTCGCCAGCCGAGGGGTCGAGCGCAGCGCTGGGGAGCGGGTCTAGTGCACCTATTGCAGGGGGCGCTGCGTAGCTATGCCTGGGGTTCGCGCACTACGCTCGCGCAACTGTGTGGGCGTCCGGTTCCTTCGGTCCATCCCGAGGCCGAGCTGTGGTTGGGCGCGCACCCGGCCGACCCCGCGCGCCTGGTGATCGGTGACGTGACCGTGTCGTTGCTCGACGCGTTGATCGCTGATCCCGCAGGTGAACTCGGAGCCGAAGTGCTTACGGAGTTCGGCACACGCCTGCCGTACCTCCTCAAGATTCTTGCTGCCGAAGAGCCGCTTTCGCTGCAGGCGCATCCCAGTGCCGCGCAGGCGAAGGAAGGTTTCGACCGCGAGAACCGGGCGAAGGTGCCGCTCGATTCACCGATACGCAATTACAAAGACGACAGCCCGAAGCCGGAGTTGGTCGTTGCGCTCGAGCGTTTCGAAGCGCTCGCCGGTTTTCGCGAGCCCCATACGACCATCGCCCTGTTCGAAGCGCTGAACGTCCCCGCCCTGCATCAGTACAGCAGTCTTCTTGCGGGGCAACCGGATTCGGCCGGACTGCGAGCGTTGTTCACCACCTGGATCACCCTGCCAGAATCCGCGCTTGCGGCATTGCTGCCGCAGGTTCTGGACGGATGCGTTCAGTACCTGTCCGAAAGCGGCGGGCGTGGGACGTTCGCGGCCGAGGTGCGGACGGTCCTCGAACTGGCCGAGAACTATTCGGGTGACGCTGGCGTGCTCGCGTCGCTACTGCTCAACCGGGTCACGCTCGCGCCAGGCGAAGGCCTGTTTCTCGATGCGGGCAATCTGCATGCGTACCTGAGTGGTGTGGCCGTCGAGATCATGGCGAACTCGGACAACGTGTTGCGCGGTGGACTGACACCGAAGCACGTCGACGTGCCGGAACTATTGCGCGTCTTGGACTTCGAGCCGGTCGACGTTCCGGTGTTGCACCCGAGCGTTGCCGTGCCGAGCGGGCCGATCGAGTACCCCACTCCCGCAGCGGAGTTTGCTTTGACACGATTCGACCTCGTTGCCGATGACTCCGGAACCGCGACGAGCCTTCCGAGCCGCGGTCCGCGCATTGTGTTGTGCACTTCCGGGTCGGCCCAATTACGATCGGGCGCAGGCGCTCTCGTTCTTCCGCAAGGATCCGCGGCGTGGATCAGCGCATCCGAGGTTGCACCGACTGTGAGTGCCTGCACTCCGCGCGCGCAGGTATTCTGCGCATCGGTTGGCACCGCCGTGGGCGATTTGTCTGTGTAGCGTTAGGCCCGATCACACCAAGCCTAGGAGAATGCATGTCGGCCAGCGGTGGCAAGAAAGCGATTATCGCGGCGCTGACCGCTAATGCGGGTATCGCGGTTGCGAAGTTCGGCGGATTCCTGATCACGGGTTCGTCATCGATGCTCGCGGAGTCGGTGCACTCCGTCGCCGATACCTCGAACCAGGGTCTGCTGTTGCTCGGCCAGAAGAAAGCCGAGCGTGAAGCCGACCAACTGCATCCGTTCGGCTACGGACGCAATCGCTACTTCTACTCGTTCGTTGTTGCGCTTGTGCTGTTCTCCGTCGGTTCGATGTTCGCGATCTACGAGGGCATCCACAAGATCCAGCATCCGGAGCCGCTGCAATCCGCGATTGTCGCGATCGTCATCCTGGTCATCGCGATCGGGCTCGAGACCTACAGTTTCCTCACCGCAGTGAAGGAGTCGCGGCCGTTGAAGGGCGACGCGAGCTGGTGGCGCTTCATCCGCAACTCGCGTAGCCCGGAGCTGCCCGTCGTGTTGCTGGAAGACACCGGCGCGCTGATCGGCCTCGTTCTCGCGTTGGGAGGCGTCGGGCTGTCGATCATCACCGACAACGCGATCTGGGACGGCGTCGGCACGCTCGCGATCGGTGTGCTGCTCGGCGTCATCGCCGTCATCCTCATCGTGGAGATGCAGAGCTTGTTGATCGGCGAGGGCGCAACCGAAGCCGAGGAGAGCCGAATCCGCGAAGGGCTGGTCGACGGTAAGCGAATCGACAGGGTGATCCATCTGAAGACGCAGTACCTGGGACCGGAGGAGCTGTTGGTCGCGGCAAAGATTGCCGTTGCACCTGGCCTCGACATCGCCGCGGTCGCGCAAG
Source organism: Mycobacteriales bacterium (assembly GCA_038256175.1). GTDB lineage: Bacteria > Actinomycetota > Actinomycetes > Mycobacteriales > Mycobacteriaceae > Antrihabitans. The sequence goes on along the minus strand of JBBSKP010000001.1, from coordinate 85,084 downwards.
CGATCGACGAAGCCGAAGCGAGGGTTCGTGCCGCAGTTCCTGCTGCCAGGGTGATCTACCTGGAACCCGATCTGTATCGGACCGGCAATGAGAATGTTGTCCTCTAAGTGATCTTGTAGACCTACGCTCGGGGTGTACCCGAGCGAGGAGGCTGCCATGGCGATCGACGAACCGGCTACATCCAAGGCCCGACATCGGCTGTTTCGCACGAAATCGGTTGAGCAGTCGATAAAGGACACCGACGAGCCGGATACGAAACTTCGCAAGGATCTGACGTCCTGGGACCTCACGGTCTTCGGTGTTGCCGTCGTAGTCGGCGCGGGAATCTTCACGCTGACCGCGCGGACGGCCGGCAACGTCGCGGGTCCGTCGGTGTCGTTGGCGTTCGTACTCGCCGCTATCGCCTGCGCGCTCGCTGCCCTGTGCTACGCGGAGTTCGCGTCGACCGTGCCGGTGGCCGGTAGCGCCTACACGTTTTCCTATGCGACGTTCGGGGAGTTGATCGCGTGGACCATCGGCTGGGACCTGATCCTCGAGTTCGCCCTTGCTGCCGCGGTGGTGGCAAAGGGTTGGTCGCTGTATCTCGGTGAGGTGATGGGGACCGCCTCGCCTGTCGTGCACATCGGATCGCTCGAATTCGACTGGGGCGCAGTCGCGATCCTTTCCGTCATCACGGTCGTCGTGGCGACGGGTACCAAACTGTCGTCGCGTGTGTCCGCGGTGGTGACGGCGATCAAGGTGGCCGTCGTCTTGTTCGTCGTCATTCTCGGCGCGACCTACATCAAGACGGAGAACTACTCCCCGTACATTCCGCCGTCGCAGCCCAGCGAGACCGGCGACGGGATTCACCAGTCGCTCTTCTCGTTCCTGACCGGCGCCGGCGACACCAACTTCGGCTGGTACGGCCTACTCGCGGCATCGAGCCTCGTCTTCTTTGCGTTCATCGGTTTCGATGTGGTCGCGACGACGGCCGAGGAGACGAAGAACCCGCAGAAGGCGTTGCCTCGAGGGATTCTCGGCTCGCTCGCAATCGTCACCGTTCTGTACGTCGCCGTCACGCTCGTCCTCACCGGCATGGTGCCGTATACCGAACTCGCGGGTGACAAATCAACCCTCGCAACGGCATTCGGAATCAATGGAGTCGAGTGGGCGAAGGACCTGATCTCGTTCGGTGCTCTCGCGGGACTCACCACCGTCGTGATGGTCATGTTTCTCGGTCAGACCCGTGTGCTGTTCGCGATGGCCCGCGACGGGCTGATGCCTCGCGCGCTAGCGCACACGGGCAAGCACGGCACGCCGGTGCGTATCACTCTGATCGTCGGCGCTGTGTGCATTCTCCTGGCGGGATTCTTCCCGATCGGCACGCTCGAGGAGATGGTCAACATCGGAACGCTGTTCGCGTTCGTGCTGGTGTCGATCGGTGTCGTGTTGCTGCGTCGTATGCGGCCGGACCTGCCGCGAGGCTTCCGGGTTCCGTTCGTCCCGTGGATCCCGGCGCTGGCGGTGCTGGCCTGCCTGTGGCTCATGCTCAACCTGTCGGTGGAGACCTGGCTGCGGTTCCTGGTCTGGATGGCACTCGGGTTCGTCGTGTACTTCGCCTATGGCCAACGCCACTCACTTGTCGGCAAAAGGGAAGAATCCAGCTAGCTTTACAAATGAGCTGGTTTGTATAGACACCCGACAAACGTCGATGTATTGTCAATGGAACAGTGCTTCACCTCACAATCAGGTGATTTGCCCGTTGACTAGGAGACATCGATGTCTACGAATACCGACCCGACCCACGCGGAACCGGTCGCGCTCGACTGGCGCGACCGGAAGCGCTACATGTGGCTGTGGGGTCTTTTCGCCCCCGCGGGACTGTTCATTATCGGCATTCCGCTGATGATCGGTTTGAACGCTCTCGGCTGGCATGAAATCGCGCAGCTGCCGGTATGGCTCGGCCCAGTACTTGTGTACATCGTTATCCCGCTCGCCGACATCTTCTTCGGGCCCGACGGTGACAATCCGCCCGACGAGGTCATGGAATGGCTGGAGAACGATCGCTACTACCGCTACCTGACCTACCTCTACCTTCCGTTCCAGTACGCGACCCTGATCTTCGGCTGCTACCTGATCTCGTCCGACAATCTCAGCTGGCTGGGGTTCGACGGCGGCCTGCACGTCATCAACAAGATCGGCCTCGCCATCACGATCGGTGTCGTCGCTGGTGTGGGTATCAACACGGCGCACGAACTCGGCCACAAGAAGGTCGATCTCGAGCGCTGGCTGTCCAGGATCGCCCTTGCGCCGTCCTTCTACGGACACTTCTACATCGAGCACAACCGCGGCCATCACGTCCGTGTCGCCACGCCTGAGGATGCGGCCAGTTCGCGCCTCGGCGAGACGTTCTGGGGATTCTGGCCGCGCACGGTGTGGGGCAGCCTGAAGTCGGGCTGGCACTTGGAGAAGACCCGGCTGTCGCGCCTCGGCAAGAGCCCGTGGACCATCCGCAACGAGGTGCTGAGTTCCTGGCTGATGTCTGTAGCGCTGTTCGCGGCGTTGCTCGGAGTGTTCGGAATCGGACTCTTGCCCTACCTGGTTCTGCAGGCCATCATCGGATTCAGCCTGCTGGAGGCGGTCAACTACCTCGAGCACTACGGCCTTCGTCGCCAGAAGATGACGAGCGGGCGTTACGAGCGTCCGGCGCCGGAGCACAGCTGGAACAGCGATCACATCGTGACCAACATTTTCCTGTACCACCTGCAGCGGCACAGTGACCACCACGCGTATCCCACGCGTCGCTATCAGACGCTGCGCAGCTGGGACGGTGCGCCCAACCTGCCGAGTGGCTACGCGAGCATGATTCTCCTCGCGTACTTCCCGCCGCTCTGGCGCAAGGTGATGGATCCAAAGGTGCTCGCGCACTACAACGGTGACATCACGAGAGCCAATATCCACCCACCGAAACGCGCCAAGGTGCTGGCCCGATACGGAATCGTCGAGGATGCGAGGACCCAGCGATGAGTGCCTACCGATGCCCAGTATGTGAGTATGTGTACGACGAGGCGGTAGGTGCCCCGCATGAAGGTTTCCGAGCAGGTACACCATGGGATTCGGTTCCCGACGATTGGTGCTGCCCGGACTGCGGGGTCCGTGAAAAGGTCGACTTCGACCCGGTAATGGAGAATGCGAAATGAACGCCAACGACTTCAAGCTGTACCAGTGCGCCCAGTGTGGGTTCGAGTACGACGAGGCACTCGGATGGCCCGAAGACGGCATCGATCCCGGAACTCGCTGGGACGACATCCCCGACGACTGGAGCTGCCCGGATTGTGGTGCAGCGAAGGCCGACTTCTTCATGGTCGAGATCGAACGGTCATGACATCCGGTCGGCCGGCATGCCCCGGTCGTTGACTGCGCTCCATGCTCGTGAAACCGTCGCGGGCATGGATCGCAGTGCGCCTCGGGTGCCTTACGTCGAGGCGGCACGATCGTTGCTCCGCACTTCCGTCCTCGATGCAGTGCGGGACCTGCTGCGAGAGCGTGACTGGTCCAAGATCACGCTGTCCGACGTAGCCAAGCGGGCGGGCGTGAGCCGCCAGACTGTGTACAACGAGTTCGGGTCGAGGCTCGGACTCGCGCAGGCCTACGCATTGCAGCTGGCGGACGATTTTGCCTCGCATGTCGACACGTCGATCTGGGCGAATGTCGGCGACGCGGCATCCGCGCTGACCGACGGTCTCCGTGCTTTCTTCATCGAAAGCGCGTCCGACCCCCTGATCCAGTCGTTACGGACGGGTGAGGTCAAGCCTGATCTGTTGCGCCTGATCACGATCGATGCCGCGCCGATCATCATCCTGGCCCGTGAGCGGCTGTCGTACACGTTCCAGCACAGCTGGGTGGATGCGACGCCCGAGGAAGCCGAGTCACTCGCCGAAGCCCTTGTGCGGCTGGCGATGAGTTACATCGCTATGCCACCGGTGTCGGACGCCGACGTGTCGGTAAGTCTCGCAGCCGTACTCGCGCCGTTCGTCGAAGCCGTGCAGTCGCGCAAATAGACCCACAAGCGTCACGGTGAGCTTGCTCACGCTGGGCAAGTCCTCAGTTAACAATCCTCTGCCGGGTAGGTATACATCTCCTTGTAGATGCTTCGAGTATTCCGGGGGAGGGCTGGCGATGGTTGACGATTCAGGACCAGCGATACGGTGGCGCGATCCGAAGCGCTATCTCTGGATGCTCGGTCTGATCGCGCCCGGATGCGCGTTGCTCCCGTCGCAGTTGGTTGCCCACACGGGGATTACTGCTTTCTGGTGGATCGGTCCGATGATCGTCTTCGGATTGGTCCCGCTGCTCGATGCCATCGTCGGCGACGACGGTGAGAATCCGCCCGAGGAAGAATTCAAGCGGCTCTCCGCGGACCGCTATTACCGCTGGTGCACGTACCTGTTCCTGCCGATTCTGCTCAGTGGGCTGCTCGTGTCGGCCTACCTCTGGTCGCGTGGCGAACTGTCCATAGTTGACAAGATCGGCCTCGCCGTCACAGTCGGACTTGTCAGCGGCATCGGAATCAACGCTGCCCACGAACTCGGGCACCGCGCCGAGAAACACGAACGCTGGTTGTCCAAAGTGGCACTGGCTCAGTCGTTCTATGGACACTTCTTCGTCGAGCACAATCGCGGACATCACGTGAACGTCGCGACACCTATGGATTCCGCCAGCTCGCGGTTCGGCGAGAGTCTCTGGAAGTTCCTGCCCCGCAGCGTCGCCGGAGGCTTCCGGTCGGCATGGCGTCTCGAGAAAGAACGTCTCGGCCGCAAAGGCCACGGCGTGTGGACGGTTCGCAACGACATTCTGCAGGCCTGGTCGATGAGCGTGCTGCTGTACGGCGTCGTGCTCGTGACGTTCGGTTGGGGGATAGCGCCGTACTTGGTGCTGCAGTCCGTGATCGCGTTCCTGTCGCTCGAGACGGTCAATTACGTCGAGCACTACGGCCTGCTGCGTGAACGGCTGGCGAGCGGGCGTTACGAGCGGTGCGCGCCGCGGCACAGCTGGAACAGCGACCGTCTGGTTACCAACATTTTCCTGTTCCACCTGCAACGACACAGCGATCATCATGCGAACCCGGGTCGCCGCTACCAGACTCTCCGTAGCTCGGACGAAGCCCCACAGCTACCTGCGGGTTACGCGACGATGATGCTTTTCGCGATGGTTCCGCCGCTGTTTCGGCGCGTTATGGACCACAGGGTCATCGCGCATTACGACGGCGATGTGTCGCGCGCGAACCTCCTTCCGCGAGACCGGGCAGCGCTCGCCAGAAGCCGAGGCAAGGTCGAAGCTCTCGTCGCGTAACGGCTAGCCTTGGCAGATCACGCCGACCAGGAGAGCAGATGTCGACCTCAGTTTCCGAGAACGCCACAGATTCGCAGTCCCCAGCCTTGCCCGTCGTCGACAGTCGTAATGGCATCGACTACAAAGTCGCCGATCTTGCGCTGGCCGAGTTCGGCCGCAAGGAGATCCGGCTCGCCGAGCACGAGATGCCAGGACTGATGGCCCTGCGCCGCGAATATGCGGACGTACGACCCCTGCAAGGCGCCCGGATCTCCGGCTCGCTTCACATGACGATTCAGACCGCCGTACTGATCGAGACGTTGGTCTCGCTCGGTGCCGAGGTGCGCTGGGCGTCGTGCAACATCTTCTCGACCCAGGATCACGCCGCGGCCGCGGTCGTCGTCGGACCGAACGGCACCGAAGACGCGCCGTCCGGCACCCCGGTGTTCGCCTGGAAGGGCGAGTCGCTCGAGGAGTACTGGTGGGCGGCCGAGCAGATGCTCACGTGGCCTTCTGCCCTTGATGGGACCGAGCGCCGCGCCAACATGATTCTCGACGACGGTGGCGACGCCACGATGCTCGTCCTGCGCGGCGCGCAGTTCGAGAAGGCCGGCGTCGTTCCGCCGATCGAAGACGATCACTCCGCCGAATACAAGGTGTTCCTTAACCTGATTCGCGCTCGCTTCGAGACGGACAGGGGCAAGTGGACAGCGATTGCAGAGTCGGTCCAGGGCGTCACCGAAGAGACAACCACCGGTGTGCTGCGGCTCTACCAGTTCGCAGCCGCAGGCGAGCTGTGCTTCCCCGCGATCAACGTCAACGACTCGGTCACGAAGAGCAAGTTCGACAACAAGTACGGCACGCGCCACTCGCTGATCGACGGCATCAACCGCGGCACCGACGTTCTCATCGGTGGCAAGAAGGTGCTGATCTGCGGTTACGGCGACGTCGGTAAGGGTTGTGCGGAGTCGCTCGCCGGCCAGGGCGCTCGTGTCCAGGTCACCGAGGTCGACCCGATCAACGCCCTGCAGGCATTGATGGACGGCTATGACGTCGTCACTGTCGAGCAGGCTATTGGGAACGCCGACATCATCATCACTTCGACCGGCAACCAGGGCATCATCACCTTCGAGCACATGAAGGCGATGAAACACCAGGCGATCCTCGGCAACATCGGCCACTTCGACGACGAGATCGATATGGCTGGCCTGGAACGCTCGACCGAGGTCACCCGGCTCAACATCAAGCCGCAGGTCGATCAGTGGACCTTCGCCGACGGTCATTCGATCATCGTGCTGTCCGAGGGCCGGTTGCTGAACCTCGGAAACGCGACCGGGCACCCCTCCTTCGTGATGAGCAACAGCTTCTCCAACCAGGTCATCGCACAGATCGAGCTGTGGACCAAGCCGGAGGAGTACGACAACGAGGTCTATCGTCTGCCGAAGATCCTCGACGAGAAGGTCGCGAAGATTCACGTCGAAGCGCTCGGCGGCACGTTGACCAGGCTCACGAAGGAGCAGGCCGAGTACATCGGCGTCGACGTCGAAGGTCCGTACAAGCCGGAGCATTACCGCTACTGAGTTGCCTGTGCGCGAGTTTTACCCCGCTGCTGGGGGTAAAACTCGCGCACAAGCGCTAGCTACCCCAGACGGCCTTCGCGCCGCTGTCACCGACTTGGACGATCTGCACTACCGAACCGGCTGCGACGGCGATCGCTGCGACCGCGACCACGATCGTGAGTACCTTGCCGATTCTGCTCGCCACCGCATCGAGGTGCATGAGCCACCAGAGGATCGCTGCGGCGGCAACCCCGATCGACCAATAGATCATCTGATCACCCAGTTCCGCGTGGTGGGCAACCTGTGGGCCACCGCCACCCAGCGACTGCTGCAGCGCACTCCCGGCGTTGGTGGTGATCGGCACCATGATCAGTGTCAGCACCGCCACGATCGGGGTGAGCAACCCCAACCGCACGCGCGCGGCGGGCCAGCACACGGCAACGGCCAGCAATAACGCGCTGATCGGCACAAATACCACGACGAAGTGGACGAGCAGTGGGTGCGCCGGCAAGCCGTTGATGATCGTGGGACTCATCGCGGCTAGCCTCCGGCCGGGTACGTCATCGAGACTCCTCAGCTCGGCGGGGAAAGGGCGTAACGGACATTACGACGGTGGGCGCTCGCATGTCTGCTCAGCGTGGGAATTCGCGGAGCGGCAGGAAAGGCGCCGCCGACAGATACGATCGTGCCGTGGGGATCCTGATCAGTATCGAAGGCGTCGATGGCGCAGGCAAGCACACCCTCTCGCGTGGGCTGACCCAAGCATGGGAGGACAGTGGACTCGACGTGCTCCGGATGGGCTTTCCTCGCTACGGCGAATCCGTGCACGCCGATCTTGCTGCGGAGGCCCTGCACGGTGAGCACGGCGATCTCGCGACCAGCGTGTACGCGATGGCTGCCATGTTTGCCCTCGACCGCCATGACGCGGCTGTCGACCTGCGGAGGCTGATCAACCGCAACGACATCGTGCTGCTCGACCGATACGTCGCGTCGAACGCCGCATACAGTGCGGCGCGGCTGGGTCAAAGCGCGGACGGCCCTGTCGTGGAGTGGATTCGAGCTCTCGAGATCGATCGTTTCGCGGTACCTCTGCCACACGCGCAGCTGTTGCTACGCGTGCCCGTGGACGTCGCTGCCGCGCGTGCAATCGAGCGTGAAAAGGCAGACTCCAGTAGGGAACGCGACACCTACGAGCGCGACTTCGAGCTGCAGCAGCGGACCGCGAAGGTGTACGACGAGCTGGCTGCGCAATCGTGGGTATCGGGCTGGCGGGTGGTCGAAGGCGAAGTCGATGCGACTCAACTCGCCGCCGAGCTGTTCAATCAGCTAAGTGATCAGCAGGAAGTGACACGATAGGGACATGAAACCAAGGATTCTGGTTGTCGACGACGACACAGCTCTCGCCGAGATGCTGACGATCGTGCTCCGAGGCGAGGGCTTCGAGCCTTATGTGGTGGGTGACGGTACGCAAGCACTCGCCGCGGTTCGTGAGACCAGGCCTGATTTGGTGCTGCTCGATCTCATGCTGCCCGGCATGAACGGCATCGATGTGTGTCGTGTGTTGCGGGCGGACTCCGGTGTTCCGATCGTGATGCTGACGGCCAAGACCGACACAGTGGACGTCGTGCTCGGACTCGAATCCGGCGCCGACGACTACATCATGAAGCCGTTCAAGCCGAAGGAGCTCGTCGCTCGGGTACGCGCCCGGTTGCGTCGCACCGAAGACGAGCCGGCGGAGCTGCTCAGCATCGCCGACATCATCATCGATGTGCCTGCGCACAAGGTCAGCCGCGGCGACGAGCTCATCTCGCTCACACCGCTCGAGTTCGACCTGCTCGTCGCTCTGGCACGCAAGCCGCGGCAAGTCTTCACCCGTGAGGTCCTGCTCGAGCAGGTGTGGGGTTACCGCCATGCCGCTGACACCCGGCTCGTCAACGTGCACGTGCAGCGGCTGCGCGCGAAGGTCGAGAAGGATCCCGAAGTTCCCGAGGTCGTACTTACCGTGAGGGGGGTCGGCTACAAAGCCGGACCGCCGTGATCAAACTTTCTCGTACGCGGCGGCGGATCGACAGAACCGTTGCTCGGCCGCTGCGTTGGTTCCAAGCTCTGAGTAATTACCTCGGCCATGCATGGCGAAGGTCGCTGCAGCTTCGGGTCGTTGTCTCCACCCTCACGTTGTCGCTCATCGTCATTGCGATTCTCGGCGTCGTGCTGACCAGCCAGATCACCGATCGGTTGCTCGATGCCAAGATCGCGGCGGCAGTCGAGGAGATGGACCGTGCGCGCAACACCGTGCAGAGCCAGCTCGCCGGTGCCGACGACGGAAATACGCTTGCGAGCAGGCTCGACGGTGCCAGGTCGGCGCTGTCGAACCGGGTGGGCGAGACCGGGCAGGCCGCGGGCGCCGCGGGCACCTTCGATTCGGTCCTCCTCGTTCCCGGTGACGGTCCGCGCGAACCCACGTCAGCTGGTCCTGCCGACCAGATTCCGGAAACCCTGCGCAGGTTCGTGCAGCAGGGCCAGGTCAGCTATCAGTTCGCGACGGTCGCCGACCCCGACGGGTATCGCGGACCTGCGCTGATCGTCGGCAGCCCGACGGCGTCGGCAATCTCCACTCTCGAGCTCTACCTTGTGTTCCCACTCGCCAACGAGGACAAGAGTCTGTCGTTGATGCGCGGCACGATGCTCATCGGCGCCGCCGTGCTGTTGGTGCTGCTCGCCGCGATCGCGATGCTGGTGACGCGCCAGGTGGTGTTGCCTATCCGATCGGCGTCGCGGATCGCTGTCCGATTCGCCGATGGCCGGCTCAAAGAGCGAATGCCGGTGCGCGGTGAGGACGACATGGCCCGGCTGGCGATGTCGTTCAACGAGATGGCGGAGAGTCTGTCGAAGCAGATCACACAGCTCGAGGAGTTCGGAAATCTGCAGAAACGGTTCACCTCCGACGTCAGCCACGAACTGCGGACACCACTGACGACTGTGCGGATGGCGGCGGACCTGATCCACGACGGCAGCGCGGAGCTCGACCCTGCGCTGCGGCGGTCGTCGGAGCTGATGGTCACCGAGCTCGACCGATTCGAGGCGTTGCTCAACGACCTCCTCGAGATCAGCCGCCACGATGCGGGTGTCGCCGAACTGTCCGGAGAGGCGTTGGACCTGCGCATGTGTGCTCGCGCCGCAGTATCGACCGTGCGACACCTTGCCCGCGAATCCGGCACCGAGCTGGTGATCGACCTGCCCGAAGAGCCCGTGATCGCGGAAGTGGATCCGCGGCGGGTCGAGCGTATTCTACGTAACTTGCTTGCCAACGCGATCGACCACGGCGAGGGCAAGCCGATTCTGATTCGCTTGCGCGCGAACGAGGATGCCGCCGCAATCATCGTGCGCGATCAGGGAATCGGACTGCGACCGGGCGAGGAGAAACTGGTGTTCAACCGATTCTGGCGATCGGATCCGTCGCGAGTGCGGCGCTCCGGCGGTACCGGTCTCGGGTTGGCGATCAGTGTGGAGGACGCGCATCTCCACGACGGCAGGCTCGAAGCGTGGGGTGAGCCCGGATTCGGTTCGTGCTTCCGGTTGACGGTTCCGCTCGTGCGCGGCCGTAAGGTGATCGGCAGCCCGCTGCCGTTGAAGCCTGGATCGCGCCGGACTATGCCGAACAAGGCGGTCGAGGACTCCAACAATGGAGATCCCGCGACGGTGAGCGTGCTCAGGGATCCGCCTTTGTCGGCGACAGATTCTTCGGTTGCCGCAACGGGTGCTTGGGTGGGGGAACGAAAGTCATGATTGCTCGATTGTCCGCCGGCCACTTCGGGCGGCACGTAACCCTCGTGGCCTGTGTAGTTTCCGTGCTCAGTTTCTCGGGTTGTGCGAGCCTGCCGGATACATCGACGCCCGAAGCGATCGGCACCATTGCGCGCGAGCCGTCCAGCGTGAGCTTGCCGCAGCCCGCACCCGGTCGTGAGCCCGATCTGCTGCTGCGCGACTTCGTCAAGGCGAGTACCGATCCCACCAACCGGCACCTCGCCGCACGCCAGTTTTTGACCGCGCAACTGTCTGCGAAATGGGATGACGCGGCGAGCGCCACCATCGTGGACAAGGTCGACGTGTTGCCCGAATCGCGGACGAATGACCGCGCAACGTACGTGCTGCGAGCGAACCGGGTCGGCCAGCTGCAAACGGGCGGTCAGTACCAGGCAGAAGAGGGAAGTTTCGAGACGAAGATCGGCCTCAGCAAGGTCGACGGCGAATGGCGGATCAACGAGCTCCCCGCCGGCGTGATTCTGGATCGCCCGCAGTTCTTCAGCTCCTATCAGCGCGAGTCGCTGTACTGGCTCAACCCCGAGGGCACCACCACGATTCCCGATCCGCGCTGGATCTCGGCTGGTCAGGATCAGCTGGCTGCGCAACTGATCGGATTGCTCGTGGACGGCCCGAAGGAGACACTCGCCCCGGCGGTGCGCAATCAGTTCGCGGGCAAGGTCTCGGTTCGGGGTCCGATCACCAAGGCAGACGGCCGTACCGAGTCGGTGGGTATCGGACTCGGCGGTATCAAGGTGGACTTCCAAGGCATCGCAGCCATGGAGCCCGGCGAGCGGCAAATGCTTGCCGCCCAAGTTATCTGGACGCTCGCCAGCGCGGAGATATCAGGCCCCTACGTACTGCTTGCCGACGGTAAGCCCCTCGACGACCAGCGGGCGAACGGCTGGACCACAGCCGATGTCGCCGAGTTCAACCCGCTCGCGAACACGACGACCAATATCGGGTTGCATGCCGTGCGGGACGGTGCGCTCGTTTCGGTGAACGACAAGGGCGTCACACCGACGCCGGGCACCTTCGGGGTTGCCAACAACGTCCGTTCGGTTGCCCTGTCCCGGGACGGCACTCTCGTTGCGGCGGTTGTGGGTACAGGTCGGCCGCCGCCGGATCCCGCGAACACTCTGATGGTCGGCACCTACGACGGTGGCGCGTTCCCCGTTGCCGAGGGTAACGAGATCACCCGACCGTCCTGGGCCGCCGACGACGGAGCCGCATGGGCTGTGGTCGATGGCACCAAAGTGATTCGGGCGGTGCGTGACACGGCGACCAACCAGGTCTCGGTGGTCGACGTCGACGCGTCCGCGATCGTGGCCTTGGGGCAGCGGATCACCGAGCTCCGGCTGGCGCGAGGTGGCGTTCGTGCAGCGTTGATAGTCGATGGCAAGGTCTACGTGGCAGTCATAGTCCCCACTCCGAGTGGCACTTTCGCGTTGACAAGCCCGCGTCCGATCGCGATCGGCCTCGGCAGTCCGGCGGTCTCGCTGGACTGGAGCACGGGGGAGAACATTGTCATCGCGCGGACCAACGCCGACACGCCGGTCGTTATCGCTCCGGTGGATGGTTCGAACTTTGTTGGGCTGCCGAGCCGAAATCTCACAGCGCCCGTGACGGCGGTCGATGCCTCGGCGACGACGGAGTACGTGGCCGATGCGCGGGCGGTGTTCCAGTTCAACAACAACGATCCCGAGGCGGACCGGTACTGGCGCGAAGTCCCCGGGTTGACGGGGATGAAGGCCATCCCGGTATTGCCCGGCTGACCGACGGCGTGTGTCGGAGGTCCAGTACACACTGCCGGGATGCGGACACTCCTCGATCTCATCCTGCCGCTCGAATGCGGCGGCTGCGCTGCGCCTGGTAGCGCGTGGTGTGGCGCGTGTCGGGCGGCGCTCGAGGTCGAGCCGATCCCAGTCGCGCCGCGCGTCGATCCGGGTGTTCCCTGCTGGGCATTGGGCAGCTACTCGGGCCCGCGGCGGCGCGCCGTTATTGCGGCCAAGGAGCGCGGCCGCCGCGACCTCTCCGGTCCGCTCGGAACTGCCCTGGGGGTCGCGGTAAGCCATCTTCGACGCTGGGGTGAACTCGACCCACCGGAGTTGGCGCCGCTGCTGCTGGTGCCCGCTCCGACGCGTGCGCGGGCAGCTCGGGTCCGCGGCGGAGATCCGGTCACCCGCGCAGCGCTTGCCGCGGCGGATGTTGTCCGCCGTTGCGACGTCGCACGCGTGCTCGCCGCAGGCAGGGGAGCGCGGGATTCGGTTGGTTTGTCGGCGCAGCAGCGGCGCGAGAATCTTTCAGGCCGCCTGATCGCAACGGCGCCGCGCGGATTATGGCCCGATGGGACGAATGTGGTTCTGGTAGATGACGTTTTGACTACCGGGGCCACGGCGGCGGAGTCGGTGCGTAGTTTGGCGGGCATCGGTTTGACCGTCAGTGCGGTGCTGGTGATCGCCGCGGCGTAACACTTCAGACGCGCCGACAAACGAAATTGCGTGAACACTGGCACACATCCGCGTGACGTACTACCGTCGCGAGAACACCCGAAGTAACAGGTTTGGAGGTGGTGCCTCGGACCCTGGTGCCGGGCGGTTCCCCTCTCGGCACGTTCAAGATCGCCGCATCCGCATCGGAGGCGGCCTGAATCGGGAGGTACGCGTGACGACCGCTTCACAATCTTCGGTTTTCGACGAGAGCACGGGAGATCAAGCTGCACAGCCAGAACATCCCCACGCCGACATCGTTGTCAAAGGCCGCAATGTCGAAGTGCCTGACCATTTCCGAATCTACGTGTCCGAGAAGCTATCTCGGCTCGAACGCTTTGATCCGTCGATCTATCTATTCGACGTCGAGCTGTTCCATGAACGCAATCGCAGGCAGCGCAAGAACTGCCAGCGCGTAGAAATCACTGCACGCGGTAAGGGCCCGGTCGTTCGCGCCGAAGCCTGCGCCGACAGCTTCTACGCCGCCCTCGAATCGGTGACAGCCAAATTGGAGAATCGGCTGCGCAGGACCAAGGACCGCAGGAAGGTCCATTACGGCGAAAAGACGCCGGTATCGGTAGCCCAAGCGACCGCGGCACTGGTCGAGGTCGAAGCGATCTCGAAGGCCGCCGAGGCGCAATCCTCGCAATCTGACCAAGATATGCAAGATATCGACGCCGGCCCCGGACGGATCGTCCGTACCAAGGTGCACTCGGCCGCGGCAATGTCGGTCGACGACGCCCTCTACCAAATGGAACTGGTCGGGCACGACTTCTTCCTATTCCACGACAGCGCTAGCGACCGACCATCGGTCGTTTATCGGCGCCACGCATTCGACTACGGCCTCATCCGGCTCGCCTAGCCGAAGCACGCACTATCGACACGTTCGCCGCGGCCAGTCAAACCGACTGCCGCGGCGTACGTATGTCGATTCAGGCACGCAAGGCGGCGCCTACGTTTGTGAACGCCTGCTCGAGAAGCTCCGCATATCGATCGGCCTCTTCGACGACGGACGGGCTGCACAAGACCGACACGGTGAGAATGTCGCCAACACCGACCATCGAATGAGCCAACGCAATATTGCGGCCCAGTGCGGGGACCATCCCATTCATCGCAAGTGGACGTCCGCACAGCGACAGCTCAACCGATTCCGCGCATTTGATGCTCGTCAAGATGCTGTTTGCCAGAAGTGGTTGCGGAGCCGCCCTCCGCCTCTCGAGTGCTGACATGGCTCGGTAGTACGCGTACGGAATGGTGCTTGCAACAGGTTCTCGGTTGAGATTCGCTGGACTTTCCGCGAATTTCTTGCTCGCCTCGAGTGATGCTTGGACAGCTCGTGCGCGATCGGCGAGTGACTCTATACGCGGATTCAATGCCACTACCGCGACCGCGATTCTGTTGACCCCCATTGCTTCGGCACCGGAGACGGCGACCGAAGCAGAGCACGTCAACTCTTCCGGACAGGCTTCGCCGACACTCTCCAGGTACTGCTGCATTGCTTCGGCAATGGCTGTCAGACCGGCTGCGGTCACCGTCATCCCGGGCCTTCGCCACTCTCGGAGATCGAGGCGAAAGGTCCGCATCGCGCGCTCATCGCCAGGATGCCGGTTGAACAAGGTCGGGGTACGAGTCGGATGAATGTGCGATGCCAGGTCGTCGCCTCGTCGCGGTGCGGTCGTTTGTCTTCTGTTCTCTGCCACAAATCGCTGGATCTGGACGGGGATTCGTGCAATGCCGTGCGCGGTTGCGGCGATCGGGTTGAATGGCGTGGCAGTCGGTCCGAGACCTTCGACGACGACGGGTTCAGCCTGAGCACCGAACATCGCACTCGACACCGAGGACATCGCGCTGCCGACCATCAGCGCATGGCTCACCTTTAGGACGACAACGGTGCCGACGCCGGCGAGGGTCGGGATATCTCGGACTGACGGGAACACGGTGACGCGCCACGCCTTGATCCGGGCGTCCAATGGAATGCCGAGCAAAGTGCCGATCCTGCGGGTGCAGTTTGGCCAAGTCAGCTCTTTGCCATCGTCCTGGAATTCGATATGGTCAAGGACTTCCGAGCCGTCGGTGATCCAATACGGATAATCCACGTTGCCTGGGACGTCGGCGATTCGCCGATTCATTTGCTCGAACAGCTGGGTGCGCGCACAAAACTGGTCGGCAATCTCGCCGCGACTCGGCGGTGCGCCGTCCGCGGCGTCGAACACCCAGAACATCATCCAGTCGGTAATCCATCCTGTGCGAGCAACGTAATAGTTGGCTGCATCATGGAGGGAAAGCTGAGATTCATGCACTCTCGTCAGTATATGCATCCGCGCATGGCGACCGCGGCTTGCTCGCTCTTCGTCTTCTGCGCATACCATGGACAACGCTTGGATCGACACTCCTTGGTCCGCTAGGGCCGAGGAGATGGCGGTCCGCCATGCTCTCGTGCTCGAGAGCCGTTACTGACGCCGAAGATTGAGGACGAATAAAACCGTGCCGACGCTGAGTTTTTCAAAGCTGCTCCGGATAGGTGAAGGCCGCACAGTCAAGCGGCTGGGGCATCTTGCCAACGAGGTGTCCGCTCTGGCGCCCGACGTCGAAAAGCTCACCGACCAGGAGTTGCGCGCCAAGACAACCGAGTTCCGCGAGCGCCACGCCAAGGGTGAATCGCTCGACGAGCTGCTGCTCGAGGCATTCGCGGTCGCCCGCGAAGCGTCGTGGCGGGTGCTGAGCCAGCGTCATTTCGATGTCCAGGTCATGGGTGGTGCCGCGCTGCACATCGGCAACGTGGCAGAGATGAAGACCGGCGAGGGCAAGACGCTGACCTGTGTGCTCCCTGCCTACCTCAACGCTATCGGCGGCAAGGGCGTCCACGTCGTCACAGTCAACGATTACCTGGCCAAACGTGACTCCGAGTGGATGGGCCGAGTGCACCGTTTCCTCGGTATCTCGGTCGGAGTAATCCTCGGCGGCATGACGCCGGCCGAGCGTCGGGCGGCGTATCACAGCGACATCACCTACGGCACCAACAACGAGTTCGGGTTCGACTACCTGCGTGACAACATGACGCACTCGCTGGAGGACCTGGTCCAGCGTGGACACAACTTCGCGGTGGTCGACGAGGTCGACTCGATCCTCATCGACGAGGCTCGCACCCCGCTGATCATCTCCGGTCCGGCTGACGCATCGTCGAAGTGGTACGCCGAGTTCGCCCGGATCGCACCGCTGCTCAAGCCCGAGTTGCACTACGAGGTCGACATCAAGAAGCGCACGGTCGGTGTGCACGAGGCCGGCGTCGAGTTTGTCGAAGATCAGCTCGGCATCGACAACCTGTACGAGGCTGCCAACTCGCCCCTGGTCAACTACTTGAACAACTCCCTCAAGGCCAAGGAGCTCTACCAGCGCGACAAGGACTACATCGTCCGCGACGGCGACGTGATTATCGTCGACGAGTTCACCGGTCGGATCCTGGTCGGACGGCGCTACAACGAGGGCATGCACCAGGCCATCGAGGCCAAGGAGAAGGTCGAGATCAAGGCCGAGAACCAGACTCTCGCCACGATCACGCTGCAGAACTACTTCCGGCTATACGACAAGCTGTCCGGAATGACCGGTACCGCTCAGACGGAGGCCGCTGAGCTCCACGAGATCTACAAGCTCGGCGTTGTGCCGATTCCGACCAACAAGCCGATGGTCCGCGCGGATCAGTCCGACCTGATCTACAAGACCGAGGAAGCCAAGTTCTCGGCCGTTGTCGACGATATTCAGGAGCGGCACGAAAAGGGTCAGCCCGTTCTGATCGGTACCACCAGCGTCGAGCGCTCGGAGTACCTCTCCAAGCAGCTGACCAAGCGTGGCATCGCCCACAACGTGCTGAACGCCAAGTTCCACGAGCAGGAAGCGTCGATCGTCGCCACAGCCGGCCAGCTGAGCGCCGTCACAGTGGCCACCAACATGGCCGGTCGTGGCACCGACGTCGTGCTGGGTGGCAACCCGGACATCATCGCCGACCTCGAACTGCGCAAGCAGGGGTTGGATCCGGTCGAAACTGCGGACGACTATCAGGCCGCGTGGGAAACCACGCTCGAGAAGGTCAAGTCGGAGGTCGCCGCAAACGCGGAGAAGGTGCGCGACGCCGGTGGGCTCTACGTTCTCGGCACCGAGCGCCACGAATCTCGTCGTATCGACAACCAGCTGCGTGGTCGCTCCGGCCGCCAGGGCGATCCGGGCGAATCCAGGTTCTACCTTTCGCTGAACGACGAGCTGATGCGTCGATTCAACGGCGCGGCGCTCGAGTCGATCATGACCCGGTTGAACCTGCCTGACGATGTGCCGATCGAGGCCAAGATGGTCTCCAAGGCGATCAAGAGTGCGCAGACGCAGGTCGAGCAGCAGAACTTCGAGATCCGCAAGAACGTTCTGAAGTACGACGAGGTGATGAACCAGCAGCGCAAGATCATCTACGAAGAGCGCCGCCAGATCCTCGAGGGTGAGGACATGGAGGGCCAGGTCGAGCACATGATCACCGACGTCGTCACCGCGTACGTCAACGGCGCGACGGTCGAAGGTTATGTCGAGGACTGGGATCTCGAACAACTGTGGACAGCTCTCAAGACGCTGTATCCGGTGGGCCTCGACCACAAGGAGCTCGCGGGCGAGACAGAGGTCGGCGAAGCGGGCGATTTGAGTCGTGACGAGTTGCGTGCGGCGCTGTTGAAGGACGCACACTCCGCCTATGCGAAGCGTGAGTCGGAAATCGACGCAATCGCCGGCGAAGGCAGCATGCGCAATCTGGAACGTCAGGTGCTGCTGTCGGTACTCGACCGCAAGTGGCGCGATCACCTCTACGAGATGGATTACCTCAAGGAAGGCATCGGGCTGCGCGCAGTCGCCCAGCGTGATCCGGTCGTGGAGTACCAGCGCGAGGGCTACGACATGTTCACGGCGATGCTCGAGGGCCTCAAGGAAGAGTCGGTCGGTTTCCTCTTCAACCTCCAGGTCGAGGCAGCCGCGCCGGAACCCGCGCAGCCGACGGTCCAGCCGGGCCTGCGTTCGCCCGTAGGTACAAGTGCTCGACAGGCGCCAAAGCCGTTGCCTACGCAGGAAGCGGCGGTGGGTGCGAAGGTGGCAGCTCCGTCGGCACTGCGGGCCAAGGGTCTCAACGAGAGCGAACCGAAGGGCTTGACCTATTCAGGTCCTGCCGAGGACGGCTCGGCATCGGTGCGCCGTACCGCCGGCGCTAAAGATGAGGGCGCCGACGGCCCGACTCGCAGGGAACGGCGTGAAGCCGCTCGCCAGCAAGTGAAGACGCGGGCAAAGGCTCCGAAGTCCAAGCGGCGGCGCTGACCGTAGCCTGATTAATCGGCGCAGGAGAGGTTCGGCCGGCGTGCCGAGCCTCTCCTCAGCCGAGTTGCAGTGCGACGACTCGCCAGCCTGCAATGTCCGGTCGACGCGCGACCCGGCCGGCGACGGCGAATACCCGTTCGCGCCGGGTGTAACTGCCGAAGAAGTCTGCCGTCTCCGTATCGAGGATCCGCAGATGCACGCGTTCGAGCGATGCGGCGCCGAGTTCGCGGCCTACGCGGGGCGCGGTGGAGAGAACCCGCATCATGTCGACAAGCGCCGGTTCGAGCATCGCCTTCAATTGCGTGTGCGGGCGCCGGCGATCGAGCACCTCCAACGTCCGCCGAAGCGCCTGCTCAGTGAATTGCCTTGCGGCAGAATGAATTTCGATGTGCCCGTGGTCGATCGCGGACGAGCTGGAGCGGCCGCTGTGTGGTGTCCGCCTCGGCGCCTGCGACGGCCGGACGTACGCGAGCGGTGCATCGCCGAGTGGTGGCTCACATTGCGGTGGTCGCGAAAGGAATGGTCGAGCGTGATTCATCGTGACTCCATGGCGTGCCGGATCCGAGCCCCCCTCGGCTGCGGTCAGCATTGCATGGATCTGCGAATTGCGCTGGCTTTACGGTGATCGGTATCGCCTACTTCGCCGCACACCCATAAGGTTTGGTCAGGCGATAACGCAGGAGGGGAGCACCAGGCACCGATGGTCACAAGGTTGACGCCACAAGACGCGACGTTCTATGCATCGGAGACAAGCAGTTCGCCGATGCATATCGGCTCGCTCGCGATACTGGACAACTCCGATGGCGAGCTCGATTACGAGAAGCTGCTCGACATCGTGGGCCGCCGGCTTTGCTTGGTTCCGCGCTACCGGCAGAAGGTGCGCGAGGTGCCGCTCGGTCTGGCGCGCCCGATCTGGGTCGACGATCGGGACTTCGACATCACGTACCACATTCGGCGATCGGCCCTCCCGAAGCCGGGCTCCGACGAGCAGCTTCACGAGCTTGTTGCGCGCTTGTCGTCCCGGCCGCTCGATCGGTCGCTGCCGCTGTGGGAGATGTATCTGGTGGAAGGCTTGGCAGACAATCGCTGCGCGATCTTCACCAAGTCGCACTCCGCTCTCGTCGATGGCGATGAGGCGCTCGAAATCGGGCATGTGATCCTCGATGTCGGCCACACTCCGCGGGAGGTCGCAGACGACCTCTGGGCGCCCGATGACGAGCCGAACGACGCGATGCTGGCGTTGGGTGCGCTTGCAGAGATCGTGTCGCGGCCGCAGGAGAGCGTCGAGGTGTTTCGGCGTGCGGCCGTAGACATCACGTCCGCTATGAGTGCGGCTGCCAAGATCTTCGGTCGGGTCGCGGCTGGACTGCACACGGCGACGCGCAGCGCACCGACCAGTCCGCTGAACGCGCCGATCTCGCGCAACCGGAGATTCGACGTCGCAAAGACGGACTTGGAGGATTACCGCAAGATCCGCGCGCACGTCGGTTGTTCGATCAACGACGCGATCCTGGCGGTGGTGACCGGTGCGCTACGGAACTGGTTGTTCTCGCGAGGCGAGCCGGTGACCGCCTACACCACGGTGCGAGCGTTCGTCCCGATGTCGGTTTACGGTGCCGACGACGCGGGGCAGCCGGGGCGATTGGCGAGCGAGCTGTCCTCGTTCATGATCGACCTTCCGGTCGGTGAACCGAATCCGGTCATTCGGCTCTCGCACATCGCGCACGCCACCGAAGCACACGGCCGCGACAGTCGCAGCGTCACCGCGCGCACCTTGGTCCGGCTGTCCGGTTTCGCGCCGGCGAGCCTGCACGCCATGAGTGTTCGCGCGGCGAGCGTATTCACGCAGCGCGCCTTCAACCTGCTGATCACCAACGCGCCAGGGCCGCAGGTTCCGATGTTCATCGGTGGCGCGCGCATGTTGGAGATGTTCCCGGTTTCGCCCTTGCTGAAGAATCAGGCGCTGAGCATCGGTCTGACGTCCTACGACGGCAAGGTCTTCTACGGTCTGAATGCCGATCGTGAAGCGATGGCCGACGTCGAGGTGATGACAGCTTTGTTGTACGAGTCGATGGAGGAATTGCTCAATGCTTGTGCCTGACCGGAGCGCCTCATGAGGGTGTACGTTCCTGCGACGATCCGGATGCTGCGGCAGTTGGTTGCCGAGCGAGAGATGCGGCCGGTGAACGGAACGGCGTTCGCGATCACGCCCGCGTTGCGTGAGGCCTACTCCTCCGGCGACGACGACGAGCTAGCCGAGGTTGCGATGGCGGAAGCCGCGCGCGCGTCGCTGCGTTTGCTGGCGTCGGAGACCGCGGACGGCGGCGATGCGCACGACGCCGAGGGTGAACCTGTTCGTCGCCGTGCGGTGATTGCTGCCGACGTCGAGGATGTGAAGCTTCGCCCCGATCTCGACGATGCCGTCGTCCGTCTCACGGGTTCGATCACCTACGACCAGATCGCATCGGCACACGTCGACCTGGCAGAGGCAGAGTCGACCATCGAGAAGGCGATCGACGTGGTCGACCAGGCGGATCTGGGCGATACCGATGCCGAGTTCGTGCTCGGCGACGCCGAGGATCATGAGCTCGCTTGGTATGCGAAGCAAGAGCTACCTTTTTTGCTGGAGCTGTTGTAGGCCCAGCTAAAAACTACTTACGAGTAACTTACGATCCCGTAACCTAGGGCGTATTCTAAGGCTGACGGATGGGAACGGTTGATGGGTTTGAAGAACTGGCTGGAGGCGCCAGCCGCAGATATTGCGGCCCCGCGTCGGCCCCGCCTCAACCTCCTCCGCGGAGCGGTCGCTCGGATCACCACGCCGCTGCTTCCGGACGATTACCTGCATCTCGCGAACCCATTGTGGTCGGCGCGCGAGCTTCGCGGGCAGATCGTCGAGGTCCGCAAGGAGACCGTTGATTCGGCGACGCTTGTCATCAAGCCGGGCTGGGGCTTCGATTTCAATTACGAACCGGGGCAGTACATCGGCATCGGATTGCATATCGACGGTCGCTGGCATTGGCGGTCGTATTCACTGACGTCGCCACCCAACTGGGAGAACAAACGCATCTCGATCGCCGTGAAGGCGATGCCCGAGGGTTTCCTGTCCAGCCACATCGTGGGTGGTGTGCCGTCGGGCACCATCGTGCGACTGGCGGCGCCGAAGGGCGACTTCGCACTACCCAACCCGCCGCCCGCCAAGGTTCTGTTCCTGACCGCCGGCAGCGGTATCACGCCGGTCATGGCGATGTTGCGGACGATGAAGCGGCGTGGGCAGCTGCCCGACGTCGTCCACGTGCATTCCGCACCCACCATGGACGATGTGATGTTCGCCACTGAGCTGGGCGAGCTTGCGGCGGAGCACAGCGCCTTCCGCAGTCACATCCAGCTGACGCGGACCGCGGGCAAGTTCTCGCTCGCGTCACTCGACGAGCTGTATCCCGACTGGCGTGAGCGGCACACCTGGGCGTGCGGACCGCTTCCGATGCTCGACGAGATCGAGCAGACCTGGCGCACCCAGCAGCTCAGCGATCGGCTGCATCTCGAGCGTTTCGAAATCGCACGTGCCGACACATCCGGCCAGGGTGGGACGGTCACGTTCGCAAAGACGGGACGGACCGCCGAAGTCGACGGTGCGACGAGCCTGTTGCAGGCCGGCGAGTCGCTGGGCGTCCAGATGCCCTTCGGTTGCCGCATGGGTATCTGCCAGACCTGTGTTGTCCCGCTGACCAAGGGGCATGTGCGCGACTTGCGTTCCGGTGAGGAACGCCGCGAGGGCGACCGTATTCAAACCTGCATTTCTGCGGCCGCCGGTGACTGCACGCTCGATCTGTAGCACACCGTTGTTCATCTGCACGGGTTACCGTGAACAAAACGCAAGTAATCGGAGGACCCGGTGGCAATCACCGACATCAAGCAGTTCACCCACTTAACCGATGCGGACGTCGAGGCCCTCGGGCGTGAACTCGACGCTATCCGCCGGGATGTCGAAGAGTCGCGGGGAATCCGGGACGCGAAGTACATCAGGCGCACGATCAGGTTTCAGCGCGCACTCGAGATCGCGGGCCGGCTGACATTGTTCGGCAGCAAGTATCGCCCGGCGTGGATCGCGGGAACGGCGATGCTCGCGATTGCGAAGATGGTCGAGAACATGGAGCTCGGCCACAACGTCAACCATGGCCAGTGGGACTGGATGAACGATCCGGAGATCCACTCGTCATCATGGGAATGGGATCAGGTCGGGCCGTCGTCGCAATGGAAGCGCGCCCACAACTACTCCCATCACATGTATACGAACATCGTCGGGATGGACGACGATATCGGCTTCGGCATTCTGCGCATGACCCGCGACGAGCAGTGGCGACCGATCAACCTTGCTCAGCCAGTCGCCAACTTGCTGCTGGCCGCAACCTTCGAGTGGGGCATCGCGCTGCACGACCTGGGCAAGCAGAAGGAACTCTTGGGCGTCGACCAGAAGGCGCACTTCTCCGAACCCAACAAAGAGTTCTATCGAAAGATCGCCAAGCAGATGACCAAGGACTTCGTCATCTACCCGGCACTGACCGGCCCGGCGTGGAAGTCGACACTGACGGCCAACGCGACGGCGAACCTCGCGCGCAACCTGTGGGCGTACGCGGTGATCTTCTGTGGTCACTTCCCCGACGGTGCCGAGAAGTTCACCGTCGAGCACTTCGAGAACGAGACTCGCGCCGAGTGGTACCTGCGCCAGATGCTGGGCAGTGCGAACTTCGAGTCCGGTCCTGTCATGGCGTTCATGAGCGGCAATCTCAGCTACCAGATCGAGCACCACCTGTTCCCGGACCTGCCGAGCAATCGCTACGCCGAGATCGCGGTGCGTGTAGAGGCGTTGTGCGACAAGTACGACTTGCCGTACACGACCGGCTCGCTCGGCAAGCAGTACTTGCTCGCGTTCCGGACGATCCACAAGTTGGCGCTTCCGGACCGCTTCCTCAAGCGCACGGCTGATGACGCGCCCGAGACATCGTCCGAGCGACGGTTTGCCCACCTGTCCGACACGGTGACCGCATTGCGAATCGATCCTGTGACCGGTGAGCGGCGCGGGCTTAGATCGGCGATCGACGAGGCCAAGGCTGCGCTGAACGAGAAGAAAGCCGAAGCAAAGGCCGCTCTCAAGGAGCAGAAGGCCAAGGGCAAGGCGGCTCTCAAAGAGCAGAAGGAGCATGCGGGTGCAGCTCTGAAGGAGCAGAAGGCGCACGCCGGTGCTGCGTTGAAAGAGCAGAAGGCGCATGCGGGCGCGGCTCTCAAAGAGCAGCGTGCGAAGGGCCTTTTCCGACGTCGTTAGTTGCCTCACATATAACCTGCGAGCAACCTACGCGACCGTAACCTACGATACCGTAGGTGCATGGCGATATCTGATGTCAAGGAGTACGCGCACCTCACCGAGGCCGATGTCGAGGCTTTGGGTCGAGAGTTCGACGCTATCCGCCGTGACATAGAAGAGTCCCGCGGCCTGCGCGACGCGAAGTACCTTCGCAACACGATCCGGCTGCAGCGGTCCCTCGAAATCGGTTCCCGCGCAGTGTTGTTCGCAAGCTTCTTCCCGCCCGCATGGCTGCTGGGCACGGGAATGCTGTCCGCTGCGAAGATCATCGAGAACATGGAACTCGGTCATAACATCATGCACGGCCAGTGGGACTGGATGAACGATCCGGAGATCCACTCGACGTCCTGGGAATGGGACATCGTCGGACCGTCCGCACACTGGAAGCAGACGCACAACTACCTGCATCACAAATACACCAACGTGCTTGGTATGGACGACGACCTGGGTTACGGGCTCCTTCGCGTGACCCGCGACCGGCGCTGGAAGCCGTTCAACCTCGGCAACCCCGTCTACAACCTGGTGCTGCAGCTGCTCTTCGAATACGGCGTTGCGATCCAGCACCTCGAGCTCGGCAAGGTCGCTCAAGGCAAGTACCCGGAGGGTTCGCCCGAACGCCTCGACTTCGAGCGCAAGCGCCGGGAAGTGCTCGAGAAGCTCGGCAAGCAGGTCCTCAAGGACTACGTCGTCTACCCGGCGCTGACCGGTCCGGCATTCGTGACCACATTGACGGCGAACCTCACGGCGAACATCGTGCGCAACGTCTGGACGAACATGGTGATCTTTTGCGGTCACTTCCCCGACGGTGCCGAGAAGTTCACCAAAGACGACATCGCGACCGAAACGCAGGGCGAGTGGTATTTGCGTCAGATGCTCGGCAGCGCGAACTTCTCCGCCGGCCCTGTCACGGAGTTCATGAGTGGCAACCTCTGCTACCAGATCGAGCATCACCTGTTCCCGGATCTGCCGAGCAACCGCCTGCGCGAGATTTCCGTACGGGTGAAGGAGCTCGCCGAGAAGTACGACCTGCCGTACACCACCGGATCGCTGCCGGTGCAGTACCTCAAGTCCTGGCGGACCATCGCGAAGTTGGCGTTGCCGGACAAGTTCCTCAAGGCGACCTCCGACGATGCGCCGGAGACGGCGTCGGAGCGCAAGTTCGCCGATCCGAAGACGACGATCGATCCCAATACCGGTCGGCGGCGCGGGTTACGTAACGCGCTACGCGCTGGTGCGCGCGTCTAACCCCCAGAGGGGTAAAACTCACTCACACTGGATTGCGCGGGCTGGCGTCACGCTGCCAGGCGTCGTTGCTGATGACGGCAGTGAGCAGCAGGCGAACAGCCTGCACGCGACGCGCTGATTTGCCCTCGAGCTTGTCCAGTGCGCATTCGGGGTCGGCCGGTGGGCCGAGATGGGTACACCCTCGCGGGCAGTCCTCTGCGGCCGCAGCGAGGTCGGCGAACGCAGCGACCACGTCGGCCGGTGAGATATGCGCCAATCCGAAGGATCGGATTCCGGGCGTATCGACCACCCAGCCGCCGGATTCGAGTGGAAGCGCAATCGACTGGGTCGACGTGTGCCTGCCCTTGCCCACGCCGGAAACTACGCCGACGGCCCGGAATGCATCTGGCACAAGGCGATTCACCAACGTCGACTTGCCGACCCCCGAATGGCCGATGAGTGCGGTCACCTTGCCGGTCAGCATCGGCACGATCTTTTCGAGCGGCTCGGTACTTCCACCGAGCACGACGGTCAGGTCGAGGTCGGCGAACCCGGCGGCAAATTCCTCCGAGGCGGCCAAATCGCTCTTTGTCAGGCACAGGATCGGTTGCAGCCCACCGGCATACGCCGCGATCAGGGTGCGCTCGACAAAGCCGGTGCGTGGGGGCGGATCGGCAAGTGCGACGACAATCAGGAGTTGCTGCGCGTTCGCGACCACGATCCGCTCGTAGGGATCGGTGTCGTCGGCTGTGCGGCGTAATACCGTGCTGCGCTCGGCAACTCGCACGATCCTCGCGAGTGTGTCTGTCTTGCCGGAGATGTCGCCGACGATATCGACGTGATCGCCGACTACGATCGGCGTCCGGCCGAGTTCGCGGGCCCGCATTGCGATGACCGGGCGCTCTCGATCACCGCCGAGGACGCAACCCCACCGGCCACGGTCGACGGCGACGACCATCGCCGATTCCGCATCCTCGTGCAGGGGGCGGGTTTTGGTGCGCGGACGTGAAGCCCTGCCCGGGCGCACCCGGACATCGGTCTCGTCGTATTCGCGGCGCTTCAGCTACGTTCTCCCCAGCATGCGGTTCCACATATCCACGAAACCAGGCAGCGTCTTGGCCGTGGTATCGACATCATCGACCTCGACGCCGCTGACCCGCAAGCCGATAATTGCTCCAGCCGTTGCCATTCGGTGATCGGCGTAGGAGTGCCACTGGCCACCGTGCAGCGGAGCCGGCGTGATCGCCAGACCGTCGTCGGTTTCGCGAACGTTGCCGCCGAGGCCGTTGATTTCCGTGGACAGTGCGGCGAGCCGGTCCGTTTCGTGACCGCGCAAGTGCGCGATTCCCCGCAGTATCGAAGGTGAATCGGCCAGTGCGGCAAGGGCAGCCACGGTCGGCGTGAGCTCGCCGACATCGTGTAGATCGATGTCGATCCCGTGCAACTGTCGTGGGCCTCGCACCGTCAGAACCGATTCGGCAAGGTTCACGTCAGCGCCCATCCGGTCGAGGATCTCGCGGATCGCGTCGCCCGGCTGAGTGGTCGTCGTCGGCCAGAGGGGAACGCTCACCTCGCCTTCGGTGACGGCTGCCGCAGCGAGGAATGCGGTGGCATTCGAGAGGTCGGGTTCTACGGTCCAATTGACCGGCCGGATCGGCCCCGGTGCCACCATCCAGGTGTTGGCTTCGGTGCTGTCGGAAGGGGATTCGACGCGTACGCCTGCAGCGCGGAGCATCTCGACGGTCATCTCGATGTGCGGCATCGACGGCACCGACTTGCCGTTGTGGTGGACCTTGACCCCGCGTTCGAATCGGGCGGCCGACAACAACAGGCCGGAGACGAATTGCGACGAGCCTGACGCGTCGATGGTCACAGTCCCGCCGGGCAGCGCGCCGCGGCCGTGGACCGTGAACGGAAGGCTGTCGCCGTCGATCGCCGCTTCCAGCGCGCGCAGGGCGTCGAGAACGGTGCCGAGCGGTCTGATCCGCGCCTGCTCGTCCCCGTCGAAGGCGACGTCACCCTGTGCAAGCGCAGCAACAGACGGAAGAAAACGCATCACGGTCCCAGCGAGCCCACAATCGACCGCTCCACCGACGAGCGGACCAGGAGTGACCTCCAGGGTGGGGCCGTCGCCGACGATGCCGATCCCCATCGTGCGGAGCGCGTCGATCATGAGATTGGTGTCTCGACTGCGCAGTGCCCCGCGGATCGTGGACGGTCCATCGGCGAGTGCGGCGAGAACGAGCGCCCGGTTGGTGATCGACTTCGACCCAGGCAGCGCCACGGTGGCGCGGACGGGTGCGTCGGCGAAAGGTGCGCTCCAGAAGGTCACGGTGTCTATCTTTGCAGCATCGTGTCGGTGTGCCGTGCCAGCATGGACGGTATGTGCGGCAGATACGCGACGACGGTGGATCCAGCACTGCTTGCAGTGGAGTTGGATGCGATCGACGAGACCGATCCTGACGAGGACTTGCTTCCCGAGGAGGCAGGTCCGAACTTCAATGTCGCGCCCACCACGAAGGTGTTGACGGTCGTCGAACGGCACGACCGCGCGGCGCCGGACGACGATCCGACGCTGCGTGTGCGGCGGATGCGCTGGGGCCTGGTTCCGCACTGGACCAAAGCGGAAGCGCCTGGGGTGCCTGCCAAAGGGAAGCCGCTGTTCAATGCTCGTGCGGACAAGGCCGCGACCACACCCTCGTTTCGGGATGCGTTGAAGTCCAAACGCTGCCTCGTGCCGATGGACGGTTGGTACGAGTGGTTGACCGAGGCAGATGCCACAGGAAAGTCCGTCAAGGTGCCGTATTTCATGACACCGGCGGACGGTTCACGCATCTACATGGCCGGGCTGTGGTCGGTGTGGCGTGATGGCGATCGCCCACCGCTGCTCAGTTGCACGATCCTGACAACGGATTCGGTGGGGGAGTTGCAGCGCATTCACGATCGGATGCCCCTGATCATGCCCGCGGACAGCTGGGATCGATGGTTGGATCCGGACCGCGAGGCTCCAACCGAACTGCTCGGGCCACTCACCGAGGACGCGGTCAGCGGACTCGAGATCCGCCCTGTTTCACAGCTTGTGAACAGCGTGAAGAACAACGCTCCCGAGTTGGTCCAACGATTCGAACCGACACAGCAGGCCGAGCAGATCAGCCTGCTGTAATCGTCGCGGTGACTGCGCCGGTCAGTTCGATCAGATCGGCGGGTGCCAGCTCGATCTCCAGACCCCGCCGCCCGGCGCTGCAGAAGACGCGAGGGAAGGCCAGCGCGGACGAATCGATCACCGTGCGCAGCGTGCGACGTTGCCCGAGGGGCGATATCCCGCCGAGCGCATAGCCGGTCGTGCGTTCGGCCTTGGCCGTATCGGCCATCGCCGCGCGTGCTGCGCCTAGCGCTGCCGCTGCCGACTTCATGGACAGTTGCGCCGACACCGGCAGCACTGCGACCGCCAAGCTGCCGTCGGAGAGTTCGATGACGAGCGTCTTGAAGACCTCCTTCGCGTCGACACCGAGCACATCGGCTGCCTCTGTACCGAACGACGCCGCTCGCGGATCGTGGGTGTAGCGGTGCAGTTCATAGGCAACCTTGGCGGCGGCGAGGACCTTGGTCGCAGGAGTGGCTGAGCCCGTCATACCCGCAACATTAGGCAGTGGGGAACAGGGATCGTCGTGGGCGTGTTGAACCCAGCACGTACATCACCGAGTGGAGGGAGTCGCCCGTGCCAGTGCTCTGCGAGGAGCGGCCGCTGAGCCTAGCTGTAGATTTGTTGTTTACGGCTAGCGAAGGGACAAGTGTGCGCGGCGACGAAAGCCCGGCAGGCGATTCGGCCCCTACTGAAGGAAGCCAAACCGAGGCGGAGCTGACCGAGCGGTTCGAGCGTGATGCGCTTCCGCTCTTGGATCAGCTTTACGGTGCTGCGCTGCGGATGACCCGCAACCCGGCCGACGCGGAAGACTTGGTGCAGGAAACCTACGTCAAGGCGTACACGGCGTTCCGCTCGTTCAAGGAGGGCACGAACCTCCGCGCGTGGATGTACCGGATCTTGACGAACACCTACATCAACTCGTACCGGAAGAAGCAGCGCCAACCGGCGCAGTATCCGACCGACGAGATCACCGATTGGCAACTGGCTGCCACCGCGGAGCACACGTCGACCGGCCTGCGTTCGGCCGAAGTCGAGGCGCTCGACGCGTTGCCCGACGACGACATCAAGGCGGCGTTGCAAGCGTTGCCCGAGGAATTTCGGATGGCCGTGTACTACGCCGATGTCGAGGGGTTTCCGTATAAGGAGATTGCCGAGATCATGGGCACTCCGATCGGTACAGTCATGTCGCGGCTGCATCGCGGTCGCAAACAACTGCGCGGCATGCTTGCCGACGTTGCAAGAGAACGAGGATTCAACCGCAATGGCGCTGTGGATGCGAGCGACGCGGGGAACGTGGGTCGGGCGAGCGAAGCGACGGGGAATGTGACTGCGACAGCGGAGCAGGAGGTTTCGCAGTGAGCGGGGACGACTACGAACTCGATTGCTCAGCGGTGATAGCTGATGTCTGGCTTGTGCTCGACAACGAGTGCGACCAAGCCAGTCGCGAGCGGTTGCAGCATCACCTCGACAGCTGCGGGTCATGCCTGGAGGCATACGGGATCGAAGAACAGATCAAGAGCCTGCTCAGCCGTAAGTGTGGCGGCGAGCGCGCACCCGATACCTTGCGGCAGCGCCTCAGTATCGAGATCCGCAAAACGGTGTTGATCGAGCGCACCGACAGCGACGCCTGAGCGGTCTGCGCGACAGAGCAAAACAGCCGCACACCTCGTAGTGGGTGTGCGGCTGTTCGCGTTTGTGACGGTCAGGCGTTTGGACGCTTGCCGTGGTTGGCGGCGCTCTTCTTACGGCTGCGCTTCTTACGACCACGCTTACCCATGTGTGCTGCTCCCTTCTGTTGTGAGCCATTCTCCCACGTGTGGTTGGCTGTATATCCATTGGCTGGTGCGATTCCCCTCTCGCTCCGCTCGCCCCGTTCCCTGGATGAAGAGGTGCTCGATGGCAGAAGACGTCCGTGCTGAGATGGTTTCCACCGTTTTCGAGATCGTGGTCAACGAGGGCGACCCGGTGAAAGAGGGCGACACCCTGGTCATCTTGGAGTCGATGAAGATGGAGATCCCGGTTCTTGCCGAGGTTGACGGCACTGTTACGGCTGTCGGCGTCAAGGTCGGCGACGTCATCCAGCAGGGCGATCTGATCGCCGTGATTTCCTGATCTCATGTCCACACTGAGCGAACTACTCGCCGATCACACCGACTTGCCTGGAGCTGCGGTCGATCACCTGCAACGAGTGGTGGGGGACTGGCAGCTGCTCGCGGATCTCTCGTTCGCGGATCTGCTGCTGTGGGTGGGATCGGGATCGATTTCCGCTGGCAGCCCCGTTGTCTGCGTTGCGCAGTGCAGGCCGACGACAGCGCCGACGGTGATCGCTGAGGACGTCGTCGGGAGGATGGCGTCGGAGTCGGAGCACCCGCAGGTCATTCGTGCGTTGATGGATGGGTCGATCGTGCGCGCGGATGGCATCGATGCCGATGTTCCGCCGCCTGTCTCGTTTCGCGAAGCGATCCCGGTTCGATGCGGCGACGACGTCATTGCCGTCTTGAGTCGCGACACCGATGTCGAGCGTTCACGCGTTCGCAGTACCCTCGAGCTGGCGTACACCGCATGCGCCGACGACCTCTGCCAGATGATCAGCGAGGGCACTTATCCCACGCCGGAGGACCGGGCGGCGACGCACTCGAGCCCGCGTGCGGGTGACGGCTTCGTCAGGCTCGATACCGAAGGAAAAGTGGTCTACGCAAGCCCCAACGCGCAGTCGGCGTACCACCGGATGGGCCTCACCAGCGAGCTGTTCGGTCACGATCTCGCTTCCACCACAAGGTCTTTGGTGACCGATCCGTTCGACGCGCAGGAAGTGGTCACCGATATTCGGGCCGCGCTGGCAGGCAAGGCCGGGCGTCGCATGGAAGTCGATGCGCACGGTGCGACCGTGCTCCTTCGTACGCTTGTGCTGCGGCCGCACGGCGAGCTCGCGGGTGCCGCGGTGCTGGTTCGCGATGTCACCGAGGTCAAGCGCCGCGACCGTGCCTTGCTCAGCAAGGACGCCACCATCCGAGAGATTCACCACCGGGTGAAGAACAATCTGCAAACTGTGGCTGCGCTGTTGCGGTTGCAAGCCCGGCGCACGGATAACGAAGAGGCTCGCGTCGCGCTCACCGAGTCGGTACGGCGCGTGACGTCGATTGCCGCGGTCCACGAGATGCTGTCGATGTCGGTCGATGAGGAAGTCGACCTCGACGATGTGGTCGATCGGTTGGTGCCGATGATGGCGGACGTCGCGACCGTGAGCACTCCGGTCAAGATTCGCCGGGAGGGCAAGCTCGGGGTGTTCTCTGCCGAGCGTGCGACGCCGCTGGTGATGGTGCTGACCGAACTGGTTCAGAATGCGATCGAGCATGCCTTCGATCCCGGCGCTGCTGGGACGGTGTCGATGCGGGCGGAGCGGTCGGCGCGCTGGTTGGATGTGGTCATTCATGACGACGGGCGCGGATTGCCGCCGGGATTCAGTCTCGAACGTTCCGACCGGTTGGGCTTGCAGATCGTGCGAACCCTGGTCACCACCGAGTTGGGTGGTTCGATCGGATTGCATCCGGGGGAGAACGGTGGCACGGATGCCGTTCTGCGCGTTCCCCTCGGTCGTCGTGCGGGCAGGGGCTGAAGCACTATTTAGCCCGAAGCACTATCAGCCGGAACCGGCGCGGGGCAGCAATAAGGCCCGGCACCCTTCCGCGGTGCCGGGCCCAATTCCTAGGTGTTCGACTCAGACCGTGGTACGAGCCCGGGTCCGGGCGTTGCGCCGTTTCAGCGCACGCCTCTCGTCTTCGCTCATACCGCCCCAAACCCCCGCGTCCTGGCCGGACTTCAGTGCCCACGAGAGGCAATCTGCAGTCACGGGACAGCGGTTGCAGACCAGCTTGGCATCGGCAATCTGCGCGAGGGCCGGACCGCTGTTCCCCACTGGGAAAAACAGTTCCGGGTCTTCGTCGCGACAGATAGCGTTGTGGCGCCAGTCCATGCCCTGCTCCTTACCGGGTGCACCAAAGCACCGTTTCGTTTTTGTTTGTTTACTTGCGCGTCTCGAATATTTCCGCACCGTTGCTTGTGAATGCTTTCACGAACTAGAGATATGTCAATAGGAATTCTGCGCACAGTGGGGAACCTCACTGTGCGGCTCACTCATCGAACACCGCAGTCCTTTGTACTCCGCTAACGGCGTTTTCGCACCATAACGGCAGGATTTGACCGATTCAGATCTCCGCGGCCACCGCTGGTGCAACCACTTCGAGCGCCTCGGGGACGGACCTGAAAACGACGTCGTCGCGCAGGCCGATGTAGTCCCCGTCCATCTGCAATTCGATCGGATGTGTCGCGCGAATACGCACCTGCTGGACGTCGTCGTCGCGAAATAGCTTGCGTGACTTCGGGTCTGCGCCTGCTGCAAGGAGATGGCGTGACACTCGCAAAGTGGTGAACAGGCTCGTCGAGGCCATTGCGAA
The DNA here is from genome assembly GCA_038256175.1 of Mycobacteriales bacterium. Lineage (GTDB taxonomy): Bacteria > Actinomycetota > Actinomycetes > Mycobacteriales > Mycobacteriaceae > Antrihabitans. The sequence continues at coordinate 52,403 of JBBSKP010000001.1, read as the reverse complement.
GACACCGAGGCCGGCATCGAACGAGGTGCCGGGATTGGTGTGCACAGCGCGGTCGTTGAAGTAGGTCCACGGACTCGAATTCGAAACGAAGGCGTAATGGATGCCGTCGACCGTCGTCGTGCTGTCGGGGTCATCCGCGCGCCCCGATGTCTCGACGGTGAGCCGGGGGTCGTTGCGCTTGTTCCGGAAGAACGCACGGACGGCCGTGCGCACGTATCGGGATGGAGTCGCGGTCAGGCCGTCGTTGCGCTTGGAGTCGATTGCTTCGCACACCTGCGCGTCGAGTCCCATCCCGGCATTGAAGGTGAACCAGCGATCGTCCGCGTAGCCGAGTCCGATGCGTCTGCGGACGTTCGCGCTCAGCAGATCGATCAGCTGATTGGTTGCCACGACGGGGTCGGCCGCGATCCCGAGCGAGCGGGCGAAGACGTTGGCGGAACCGCCGGGCAGTACAGCGATCTGTGGAGTCCAGCCCGTCGGCGCATGTTCGGACAATCCGAAGTTGGGCTTGCCCAAAAATCCGTTGATCGCTTCGTTCACGGTGCCGTCGCCGCCGTGAACGACGATCAACTCGATTCCCTCGGCGGCGGCCTGGTGGGAGAGCTCCGCGGCATGACCCCGATGGGTCGTATGCGCGACGGTGAGCTTGACCTGGCTCTCCAAAGCGTGCGCGACAAGATCGCGTGCCGCCGGTGTTGTGGAGGTGGCATTGGGATTGACGATCAGAAGTGCACGCACGGGGCATGAGCTTACTGCGACTGTGCCGACTTATAGGCTGGTGCGGTGCCGAAGCCCACTGCCACTAGGCAGACACCCAAGGCGGTCCGTTGGGCCGGCATACTTGTCGCGCTCCAAGGCGCGATCGCGGTTGTCGTCGCTCTCGTGCTGGTGGTGCGTGGTGTGACCGGCCACGATCAGTCTCAGACCAGCGGATACGGCACAGCGATCTGGTTTCTGATCCTCGGTGGTGCGGTCTTGGCCGGCGGCGTCGCGCTGGTAACCGGGCGGCGATGGGGACGCGCGATCGCGATCGTTGCCCAGGTGTTGCTTCTACCTGTGACGTGGGCGATGCTGACCGATTCGCACCAGCCGCTGTTCGGAATCCTGCTCGGCACCGTTGTTGTCGCGGTGCTCGTGCTGCTCTTCTCCGGGCCGGCCACTCGATGGATGGCGCAGGAGTATGGCGAGGCTTAGCTGACGTGTACTAGAGGAGGGGAACCTCGCCCGCCAGGTCTGTGAGTTCCGTGCCCGAGAGGCGATAGGTCGTCCACTCGTCCTGTGGTGCGGCGCCGAGTGAGTCATAGAACGCGATCGACGGTGCGTTCCAATTCAGGACTGCCCAGCTCAGGCGGCTGTAGTTGTTGTCGACGCATTCACGGGCGAGGGCGGCAAGCAGTGCCTTTCCGTGTCCGGAACCGCGTTGACCCGGCGTGACGTAGAGGTCTTCGAGGTAGATCCCGTGGACGCCGTCCCAGGTCGAGTAGTTCAGAAACCAGACGGCGGTGCCGATAATTTCGCCGTCGACTTCGACTACATGAGCATGCAGTGCCGGGTTCGGTCCGAACAGCGCCGTGTGCAACTGCCCATCGGTCACGTGGCACTCGTCGCGCGCCTTCTCGTATTCGGCCAGCTCGTAGATCAGTCCGACAATGGCTGGGACGTCGTCGGTAGCGGCGCGGCGAATCACGCGTGTCCTCGGGACTCGTTCAGTGTGACCACCTGCGGCACCCCGTGCTCGTAGCCGAGTGTGCTGATCGATCCCGCCGACATCGCGAACCGGCGTCCCTCGACTACCGGCAGGTCCGCCCACCGCGCGATCAGGACGCGACTGAAATGACCGTGGCCGACCAAGACGACATCCCGATCGGCCAGTTGCGGAATCACGACGGACAGGACGGTGTCCGCACGCGACTGCACAGCCTCCATCGACTCTCCGCCCGGGCACGGATGGCTCCATACGGTCCAGTGCGGCACGTTCTCCCGGATTTCGACCGTGGTGCGGCCCTCGTAGTTTCCGTAGTCCCACTCGACGAGGTCGTCCCACGTCCGGTCGGCCGTCAATCCCGCCAGTTCGGCCGTTCGAGTGGCGCGCTGCCGCGGACTTGTGATGACCATCGGGTGCCGCAACTGGAGGCCGGCGAGCAACGGACCGATGTCTCGCGCCTGTGCCTCACCGACTTCGGTGAGCGGAATATCGGCGCGTGATGTGTGCTGTCCGGACTTCGACCACTCGGTCTCGCCGTGTCGAATCAGCACTAGTCGAGCGTCGGGCGCGTTCATGTGCTAATCATGCCGTGCGATGGTTGCACGGTCGCCCTTCGGGAGCTGAGTAGATCGTCGGGGACAAGTGGGTCTTCTGCTCACACAGTGCTAGCTACCAGCAAATACTCGCCGGATTCAAAGAATTGCGGAAGGATCGGTGCCGTGACAACGGTTCTCGCAGTAGCAAATCAAAAGGGTGGGGTCGCGAAGACCACGACGGTTGCCTCGCTAGGTGCGGCGCTCGCAGCCCGTGACCAGCGAGTGCTTGTAGTCGATCTTGATCCGCAAGGTTGTTTGACCTTCTCCCTCGGGCACAATCCGGACAAGCTCGACTCGTCGATCTACGACGTACTGACGAGCGACGTGCATGCGAAAGAGGTGTTGCTCAGCACCGCCGACGGTGTCGATCTGCTACCTGCGACCATCGACCTTGCCGGTGCAGACGCGCTGCTGCTGATGCGACCCGGTCGCGAATTCGCGCTCAAGCGTGCGCTCGCTCCGCTGCGCGACGAGTACGACGTCATCATCATCGACTGCCCGCCGTCGCTCGGAATCATGACGCTGAACGGACTCACCGCCGCCGACGCCGTACTGGTGCCGCTGCAGTGCGAGACGTTGGCGCATCGTGGCGTCGGGCAGTTGCTGCGCACTGTTCGTGAGGTCCAGCAGATCACCAACCCTGACCTGAAGTTGCTCGGCGCGCTCCCGACGCTGTACGACTCGCGCACCACACACTCCCGTGACGTCCTTGCTGATGTGTCGGACCGCTACGGCTTGCCGGTTCTGTCGCCCGCAATTCCGCGGACAGTCAAATTCGCCGAGGCGACGGCGTCCGGTGCGACCGTGCTCGCGGGTCGCAAGAACAAGGGTGCCGAGGCGTATCGCGAGCTGGCCGAGAGCCTCTCCGGGTATTGGTGGGGCGGGGAAGATCTGGCGATCTTCGCTACAAGCGCGACAGCGTGATGTCCGTCGATATGGTCAGCTGAACCCGAAGGCGCGCGCGAGTTCCTCGTTGCTCGGGTTCCATGGTGCCGGCCAATCTGCTTGGCGCAGAATGGCATCGGTGCCGCCATCGGCAAAGACCACGCTCCCGCAGAACAGTGTCGCGCCGGGCCCGAGCAGGAACTCGGCGAGGGCTGCTACCTCGTCGGCCCGCCCGGGTCGGCCCATCGGGATCGGGTAGAGGTCGAGCGCCTTCGCCAGGTTGGGGTCGACATCGGGGCCGGACGTCATGGGCGTGTCGATCATGCCGGGCGCGATCGCGTTGAGCCGCACGCCGGCGCCGATCCAAGCGGGGCTGACGGCTTCGCGTCGGATCCACCAGGCCAACGCCAGCTTCGATGCCGGGTACGCCGCGATCGCGCCGGCCGTATCACCGAGTGCGATCGCGTCGGTTTCGCGGCCCTCGATGCAGGCCGCGACGAGATCCATCGGGATGCCGGGCTGCGTGGACGTACTACTCGACGATATTGCCACCGCCGCAGCATTTTTCGACCGCTGAAGCGCAGGAAGCAGGCCCTGCAGGAGCGCGGTCGTGCCGAAATAGTTGACTGCGACTAACTTTCCGCCCGCGTGCGCCGCAAGGGGGCCGAGGCCGGCGCAGCAGACAACGCCGTCGATCACGCCCCCGCAGGCCTGCGTCGCGGCCGCAACGGCGTCGGCGCGTCCTGATTCGGTGCTGAGGTCCGCGGTGATGTCCGCGTTGTGCACGTCGATTCCCACGACAGTGTGGTCCGCAGCGGTCAGCTGCGCGACGGTCGCGGCACCGATGCCGGATGCCGCGCCGGTCACTACATAGTTCGCCATCGCTCGACAATATGCCGACGTGCTCAGCGCAGCGCGACCAGTTCGTCGCCACGCTGCTCGAGCACGACGTCGCCGATCACCGACAGCGTGATCGGACCGGCGGTCGCGGCGTCGCGTTGGACGGGGATTCGCCCGGTTTCGGTACCGGTGCCCGGATCGAGGACTGCGATCGCCCCAGCGACAGGCACCAGGGTGCGACCGGCCATCTGGGTACCCGGACCGAGTGCGCCGGCAACCGTCCAGAGCGGCGCGAGGTCGTTGGAACCGAGCATGATCAGTTGCGACCCGGTCCATACGCCGTACCCGGCGCCGACGCGTGCGACACGTGCATCCGGTGCTAGTCGCGCCGAAAGTGGGTATTGGGCAATGGCATTCGCAGTAGCGTCGAAAACGCCGATACTCGGTTTGCTTGCCCCGTTATCGCCGGGAAGATAGACGGCGGTTCGATCACCCGCTACCGCGAGCACACGGGCACCAGGGTGTCCCGGGGCAAGTTCGGCGAGCACAGTCGAGCCGTACTCCTCCGGCTTCTGGCTGTCTTTCGGCGCTGGATTCAAGATGGTGAGGCGGTCCGCGTCCTCGCCGGGGCATCGTTCCAGGACGGAAAGCCGCGTGCTGCTCGACACCGCCGAGTTCAGTGCGCAGCCCTCGCGAGGTTGGGCCTTCGGATTGACCGGGGCGTCGATGCGGCCGTACTCGACGGTGCGGACAAGATCCGAACGCCACATCTCCAGCCGCGTCGGACCCTGCGTCAGGACGTAGGTCCCGTCGGAGCTGAGGTGCACGGTGTCGTCGGCGTCGCTGGACCGGTCTGCGCGGCGGCTGCCGTCGGCACCGGCGAGCTCGGTGACCTGGCTGCAGCCGCGACGGTCCCGATACACCGCGACCGCTGTTCCCCACGCGCTGATGACACCGCACAGCGGCATGTCGCGTTGGTAGCGCCAGATCTCGTTCCCGCTGACGGCATCGCGACCGGTGACGGTGCCGCCCGCAGCGGTGACCACCGCACCGCCTGCAGTCAGCGGTGCGGCACCGACGGAGTTGTCGGCGTGCCAGAGTTCGGTCAGCTCGTCCGGGACGGCCAGCGCCGTCTGGGGTGCCACTGCGGGCACGGTTGCCGTGATGGATGTCGTGCCGCGAGCGTCGCTGCGCAGCCAGATCACAGCTGCGGCAACGACGATCGACACCACAATGGCAGCGGCCACGAGTAGGTCGGCGCGACTGCGTCGTTCAGGGGCCTGCACGGTGGCAGGTTACTCCGCAGCTGCCGAAGCGGTGGCGGTAGCGGGAGCCTCGGCACCCGCGGCTGCGGGCTTCCTGCGTCGGCGCCGTCGGCGAGCCGGTGCGTCACCCGTGGTCGATTCGGCAGTTGCCGAAGTCGTTGCGGGTTCCGATGCGGGCTCGGTCGAGGGCTGTGCGGTCTGCGGGGCCTGCTCGACGTCGCCGGTGATCGGCTTGCCTGCGCGAGTCCGGGCGCGGCTGCGGTTGCGTTTGCGGCGCTCGGCGACGGGCTTGTCGTCGTCGGTGCGCGGCTCGGCGGTCTTGGTCCCCGAAGCCTTGGTCCCCGAAGCCTTGGTCCCCGAAGCCTTGGTGTCGGAGGTCTTGGAAGCACTGGCGTCGGCGGGCTCGGCTGCCGGCCTCGCCTTGCGGACCGTGCCCTTGACGTCGGTGGGGATGTCGAGTTCTTCGAAGAAGTGCGGCGAGCTGGAGTACGTCTCCGTCGGATCCGGGTTGTCGAGGCCCAGCGCCTTGTCGATGAGCTGCCAGCGCGGGATGTCGTCCCAGTCGACGAGTGTCACCGCGATGCCGGTGCGTCCTGCCCGGCCTGTGCGGCCGATCCGGTGCACGTAGGTCTTCTCGTCCTCGGGGCACTGGTAGTTGACGACGTGGGTGACATCGTCGATGTCGATACCGCGTGCGGCGACGTCGGTGGCGACGAGCACATCGATCTTGCCCTTGCGGAACGAGCCGAGTGCCTTTTCACGGGCAACCTGGCCGAGATCGCCGTGCACGGCGCCGACGGCGAATCCGCGCTCGGCGAGGTCGTCGGCAACCTTCTGGGCGGTGCGCTTGGTGCGCGTGAAGATCATCGTTGCGCCGCGGCCACGCGCCTGCAGAAGCCTGGCGATCATCTCCGCCTTGTCGAGCGCGTGCGCCCGGTATACGACCTGCGTCGTGCTCTCGTGCACCGACGACGAGTGCGCTTCCTCGGCCCGGATATGCGTGGGCTGGGTGAGGAATGTGCGGGCGAGGGTGATGATCGGACCCGGCATGGTTGCCGAGAACAGCATCGTCTGACGACGGTCCGGGACCATGCTGAGGATGCGTTCGATGTCTGGCAGGAAGCCCAGGTCGAGCATCTCGTCGGCCTCGTCGAGAACGAGGACGCCGATCTTGCCGAGGATGAGGTGGCCTTGTTTGGCCAGGTCGAGCAGCCGACCGGGTGTCCCGACCACGACGTCGACGCCGACCTTGAGGGCCTCGATCTGCGACTCGTACGGACGGCCGCCGTAGATCGAAAGAACCTTCAGCTTGCCCTGGTGGTTCTTCAGGTACTTGCCGGCGTTCTCGAGGTCGGAGCTGACCTGGATGCACAGTTCCCGGGTCGGAACGATGATCAAGGCGCGGGGAGTGCCATCGAGCGCCGCGGTGCCCGTGTCGCCGGTGGAGATGCGATGTAGTAACGGAACGCCGAAGCCGAAGGTCTTGCCCATGCCGGTACGGGCCTGGCCGATGATGTCGTCGCCTGCCAATGCCAGCGGAAGCGTCAATTCCTGGATCGCGAAGGTGCGTTCGATGCCGTGCTCGTTGAGTGCGCGCACGATTTCTTCGCGAACGCCCAGCTCAGCGAACGTAGGAGGGATATGTGTTTCATCAAGTGTTGCGTCCAGGAACGTCTCGGCTACGCCGGGTTCCTGGTCGACGGTGATCTTGCTCAGGGGTCTGGCCTTCCTCGTCAGCACGCGCGCACGAGGTGTGGGCCAGGTCGTAAGTCGACCGCTGTCGTTGCCCTCGAACCCGGTGTGATTTCGCTGCCGGCCTCAGCGCGGAAATCGTTGAGATTTCGGCGAAGCGCAGTCGCGACTCGGATCAGGTGCGCGCACATTATCTGTGGGCATCCGCGATGTGTTGTTCACCCCGAAATACGGTTACTGCCGGTTGCCCATATCAATGGTAACTTGCTTAGTCCAAATGGTGGAATCGGACGCGACAATGCCGCTGGTCGGCCGAGGAAATGCGACCCGCGCCTCCCTCCGATTTACCGTTAGGCTTAGCGACTATGGCAGCCAATTCGTCCGTGTCGCTGACACCGTCCATCGCACCTGATCACCCCGGCGTCGCGGAGTTGTTCGCCGTTCTTGCCTACGGAGAAATTTCGGCTTTCTATCGTTTGGCCGAAGAAGCGCAGCTGTCGCCGAGCCTCAAAGGCAAGGTCGCAGTCGCGAAAATGGCTGCCTCGGAAATGAATCACTTCAAAACACTCGAGCGGGCGCTGTCGGAGCGCGGTGTCGATATTTTCGACGCAATGGCTCCGTTCGTGCGTGCTCTCGATGCGTACCACGCGTCGACCAGCCCCTCGACGTGGCTGGAATCGATGGTGAAGATGTACGTCGGCGACGGAATTGCCGCTGACTTCTATCGCGAGATCGCCGGCGCGCTCGATCCCGAGATCGCCGAGATCGTCCGCGATGTGCTGGCCGAGACGGGGCACTCCGAATTTGTCGTCGACGAGGTGCGGTCGGCTGTCGCGGCGAGTCGGCAGGACAAGGATCGGTTGATGTTGTGGGGTCGCAGGCTGCTCGGCGAGGCGATCACGCAGGCCCAGTACGTGATGGCGCAGCGCGACGACCTGACCGAGTTGGTGATCACGGCGACGGGAACGCTGAACAACATCGTCGCGCTGTTCGAGCGGATGCAAGAGAGCCATTCGGAGCGCATGGCCGTTCTCGGGCTGGTCTGAGCGGCTGCTCGCCGATGTTCGCTGACAGCACAGCAGCGCTGGGGGCCCCGACTACGGCGCTGCACTAGCCTTGCAAACGACCCTTGATGACAAAGTATTGCCTGAATGACGCGGAGGTTGACCGTGGAGGTCAAGATCGGTATTTCGGATAGCCCGCGCGAGCTCATAGTGAGCAGCGACCAGACGCCCGCTGAGGTGGAGACCATCGTTACCGGCGCTCTCGGCGGCGAGAACGGCGGAGTCATTGCGCTGACAGATGAGAAGGGTCGCAAGTACCTCATCCAGGCGGCGAAGGTTTCCTACATCGAAATCGGCCCGACCACCGGCGGCAAGGTGGGCTTCGCCGTTATTTGACGGGCCGTTATTTGACGGGCCGTTATTTGATGTCCGCTATGTGACGTCGACGTGTTGAAGCGGCACATGCGACAGGCCGCCCCATGCGAGGGCGACCGTCGTGTCGACCGCTTCTTCCTTCGGAATCGGACGGTCGGCCTCGAGCCAGTAGCGCGCTGTGACCTGGCTCGCGCCGACCAGTCCGACCGCAAGGATGCGGGCCCGGTAGGGGTCCAATCCAGAATCCTGGCTCACCAGATCGAAGACCGCGTCGACACATGCCTCTGTCGCTTGTTCGACCCGCTGTTGCACCTGCGGCTCGCCCATGAGGTCGGATTCGAAGACGAGTCGGAATCCCTGCGCGTCGTGATCGATGAAGTCGAAGTAGGCCTGCACAGCGGCCCGCACCCGTTGCCGGTTGTCAGTTGTGGAGCGAAGAGCCTGGCGCACGCTCGAGATGAGCGTGTCGACGTAGCCCTGCAGTACCGCGAGATACAGATCCAGCTTGCTCGGGAAGTGCTGATACAGAACCGGTTTGCTGACTCCGGCACATTCGGAGATTTCGTCCATTCCGGCTGCGTGATAGCCGCGGGACACGAAGACCTCGCTAGCCGCTGCCAGCAGCTGAATTCGACGCTCGTCCTTCGGAAGTCGGGTTCCGCGCTTGGTCGACACCCGATTCTCCGGCGACGTGCGATCGGCGAGTTCGGTCATGTCACTCCCATTGCAATCGGCACACCACGCTGTGCATTCTTCTACTGCACCCTACCCTCCGGTAGGCCTCGCGGATCGAGTGCAGTGCGCCGAGGCCACGTCGAGGTCGGCGCGGGAAGAAGAGTCCGGATGCAGACTGTGAGAACCTGAACACGTGAGTTACCAGGGTGGACCGCGGTTGAGGCGACGATCGTCGTCCGACCCGCAAGCGCCTTCGCCTTTCGACGACCGTGACGATGACACCGAACCGCATTGGGGTGCCGAGGACCCGCGGGTCCGGCTCGGTTCGGATCGTTCGCACCAGCCGCTACGCGCGCAGTGGGATCCGACGAGTCGCGACGACACCAGGGTTCGCCCACCGCGGCCGGAACGTCGGACAAAGAAGCAGAGCCGCGTGGGCAGGTTCGTGTCCGCCTACGGCTGGCGCGCATATGCGATTCCGATCCTGCTCGTCGTGACGGTGCTGGTGATCGTCGATGCTGTGCGCAGTTCAGGCGCCGCTTCGAAGGATCCGCTGTCCGACCCCGGGTTCGGCGCATTGAGCAGGGACTCGCACGGAACGGGCGTTATCGGTGTGCCACCCCAGGGCGACGGAAACTTCGCCGCGAATACACCGACGGGCGCGTTGCCGAACGGCGGTCCGTTCGCCGAAGCTGGACCCGGTACCTGGCACGTCGTTCCCGGTGGCACCAACCAAGTCGGGGCAGGGGCAGAGCGGACCTTCACCTACACGGTCGATATCGAAGACGGGACAGACACCGCGAGTTTCGGTGGCGATGGATCCTTCGCGACGATGGTCGATCAGACCCTCGCGAACCCGAAGAGCTGGACCAAAGACGGTCGATTCGCATTCCGACGAATCGACAAGGGGGAGCCCGACTTTCGTATCTCGCTGACGTCGCAGATGACTACGCGACAGGTGTGTGGATACGACATTCCGATCGATACGTCTTGCTATAACCAGGGCGTAGGCCGTGTCGTGCTCAACGAACCGCGCTGGGTTCGCGGGGCGGTCGCGTTCCAGGGCGATATCGGTTCCTACCGGCAGTACCAGATCAACCACGAAGTGGGCCACGCGATTGGCTACGAGCAGCATCAGCCTTGCGACCAGGACGGTGGCCTCGCGCCCGTGATGATGCAGCAGACCTTCGGAACGGCGAACAACGACATCGCCACGCTCGACCCTGCAGGCGTCGTCCCGATGGACGGCAAGGTGTGTCGGTTCAATCCATGGCCGTTCCCTCGCGGGTAACCCGTGCTGGGATGATTGTCGAGCACGACGGCGTTGTATGCCGATGAGTGTTCCGGACGTGAGGAGTCGACGTGTCGTCGAAGGGTTCGCTGCCACCGTTGGTAGCGCCGGCAGGAGAGCTGACCAGGGATGAAGTTGCCCGCTACAGCAGGCATTTGATCATTCCCGATCTCGGTGTCGATGGGCAGAAGCGGCTCAAGAACGCGAAGGTGCTGGTCATCGGCGCCGGTGGGCTCGGTTCACCCGCGCTGCTGTACTTGGCAGCCGCTGGAGTCGGAACGCTGGGCATCGTCGAGTTCGACGAGGTGGATGCTTCCAATCTGCAGCGCCAGATCATTCACGGCGAATCGGACATCGGTCGGCCCAAGGGCGAGAGTGCGCGCGATTCGATCCTGGAAATCAACTCGGGGATCAACGTCCGCCTGCATCAGATCCGGCTCGAGCCTGACAACGCTATCGACCTGTTCCGCCAGTACGACCTGATCGTCGACGGCACCGACAACTTCGCGACGCGCTACCTCGTCAACGACGCGGCCGTTCTCGCGGGCAAGCCGTATGTCTGGGGCTCGATCTATCGATTCGAAGGTCAGGTGTCGGTCTTCTGGGAGGACGCACCGGACGGGCGTGGGCTCAACTACCGCGACCTGTACCCCGAAGCGCCGCCGCCGGGGATGGTGCCGTCGTGCGCTGAGGGTGGCGTGCTCGGCGTGCTGTGCGCGTCCATCGGATCTGTGATGGTCACCGAGGCGATCAAGCTGATCACCGGCATCGGTGAGACGTTGCTCGGTCGACTGATGGTGTACGACGCGCTGGACATGAGTTACCGGACGATCAAGCTCCGCCGCGACCCGGCGCGCGAACCGATCACCGAGCTCATCGATTACGAGGCGTTCTGCGGTGTGGTCTCCGATGAGGGGCAGGCTGCTGCGGCCGGTTCGACGATCACGGCGATCGAGTTGCACGACATGCTCGAAGCGGGCAAGGACATCGCGATCATCGATGTTCGTGAGCCGGTCGAATGGGACATCGTCCATCTTCCGGGCGCGACGCTGATTCCGAAGGACCGCATCCTCTCGGGTGAGGCATTGTCGGAGTTGCCGCAGGACAAACCGATTGTCCTGCACTGCAAGACCGGTATCCGATCGGCAGAAGCATTGGCTGCGCTCAAGAAGGCCGGCTTCGCGGACGCCACGCATTTGCAGGGCGGCGTCATTGCCTGGGCTCGTCAGGTCGACAAGAGTTTGCCGGTTTACTAGCCACCTCAACTGTGCGCGAGTCTTACCCCTGGCGGGGTAAAACTCGCACACAGTGGCGCGTCAGCGCCTTCCCGGTGTTATACGGCGGTAACCTGCGGACGTGAGTACCGCCGAACCTCCCGAACATGTGTGCTCGACCTTCGGCCTACGTGGCGTGGTGCCGACGCCGCTCGGCGCCGACTGGGACGGGGGCTGGCGCTGCGGCGATGTCGTTCTTTCACCGGTCGCCGACCACGCCCGCGCGGCATGGTCGGCCAAGGTACGCGAGACGTTGGCCGTCGACGGCGTTCGCCTTGCCCGCCCAGTGCGCGCCACCGACGGCCGCTACGTCGTGTCGGGTTGGCGCGCCGACACATTCATCGAAGGTGCCCCCGAGCCGCGCCACGACGAAGTGGTGTCGGTATCGCTGCGTCTACATGCGGCGACCGCTCAGCTCGAACGGCCGCGGTTCCTCGCGCAGCCGCCGGTCGCCCCATGGGTTGATGTGGACGTCTTCGTGGCTGCTGATCGTGCCGCGTGGGAAGCCGTGCCGTTGCGCAGCATTCGTGGTTCGGTGCCGCCGGAGTCGACGTCGCCGGACGGGCAGCGCAGCATCGAATTGATCGGCCAGCTCGCGTCGTTGCGCAAAGCGGTGCATACCCCGGCGCAGTTGGTGCATGGCGATCTGTTCGGCACGGTGCTGTTCTCTGGTGCGATCGCACCCGGACTTGCCGACATCACCCCGTACTGGCGTCCCGCGCCATGGGCCGCCGGTGTTGCGGTTATCGACGCGTTGTCGTGGGGTGGAGCCGACGACGGTCTCCTGGAACGGTGGGACGACCTGCCGGAATGGCCGCAGATGCTGTTGCGTGCCTTGATTTTCCGGCTCGCGGTGCACGCATTGCATCCGCGCTCGACCGCGGAGGCATTTCCAGGTTTGGCCCGTACGGCTGACCTGGTTCGGCTGATGCTGTAGTTAGCCCCGTAGCGGGGACAGTGGCTCGAGCTTGCCCGCCAATCGCTCCAAGTAGGCGAGAACGTCGGCCTCGGAGCGGTCGGGCATGCCGTACACCACTTCGGAGACGCCGATGTCGTGCCAGTGCGCAAGCTTCTCGGCATCGGGTTTGAAGTCCAGCACGACAATTCGCGGTGATCCTTCGCGGCCTGCGTTGCGCCACATCTTGTGCAGTAACAGGACGTTGTCGTCGATGTTCTGCTCGCCGGGGGTGCTGATCCAGCCGTCGGCGGATCGGACGATCCAGGCGAAGTTCTTCTCGTTACCCGCGGCGCCCACCAGGATTGGTATGCGTGGCGTCCGAATCGGTTTGGGGAACGCCCAACTCGGGCCGAAGTTCACGAATTCGCCGCTGTAGCTGGCTTCTTCCTGCGACCACAAGGCTTGCATCGCCTCGAGGTACTCGCGAAGCATGGTGCGCCGTCGGCCCGCTGGGACACCGTGGTCGGTGAGTTCGTCTATGTTCCAACCGAATCCGACGCCGAGCACTACCCGGCCGCCGGAAAGGAGGTCCAACGATGCGATGGTCTTGGCCAGCGTGATCGGATCGTGCTCGACGGGGAGCGCGACAGCCGTCGCAAGCTCGATCCGCTCGGTGACGGCCGATGCGGCGGCGAGCGAGACCCACGGATCGAGGGTGCGCAGGTAGCGATCGTCGGGCAGGCTCGAGTCTCCGGTCTGCGGATGGGCGGCTTCGCGTTTGACGGGAATGTGCGTGTGTTCGGGGACGTAGAACGAGTCGAACCCGTTCGCTTCCGCCGCGCGCGCTGCGGCAGTCGGGGTGATGCCACGGTCACTGGTGAACAAAACGATCCCGAACTTCACATCTACTCCTGCTGCCGTTGGGTTGCGCTACGAGTAGAACAGGTTCTCGTTATGGGGGCAATGCCGGCCGGCTTCCGGCCGCTGCGCAGAGCTTGTGGGCGCTGCGCAGCATTCGAGTCTTGAATTAATTGACTGCTCACTTTATTATTCCTAGATGCGAACCGTTGACCCTGAATCGAATGCGGCGCGGCGCCAGGCAATCCTTGACTCCGCCGCACAGTGTTTCGCCGCCAGCGGCTTTCGAGCAACCCGAACGGCCGACATCTGCAAGGGTGCCGCGATGAGTTCGGGCAACATGTTCCACTACTTCCCGTCCAAGCACTCGGTGCTTTGTGCGCTGGTCGAGCGCGAAGGCGTCGAAACGGCACGGTGGATGGACGAACTCGGCGCGACCGACGATCCGTTGGGGGCGCTACGAGTGTTCTTGTCCGCAGTATGTGATCTGGCAGCAGATCCGATCTTTGCGGGGCTCTCACTCGAAGTTTCCGCGATCGCGCACCGCGACGAGACCGTCGCTCGGCTTGTCAGGGAAAACGACGCGTCCCTGCGTCGGGGAGTGACGAATTTGGTTGTTCGGGCTGAGCGGGCTGGGCAGATCTCAACGACGTTGTCGGCGGAAGCTGTGGCGACCTGGATTGCAGCCCTCGTCGACGGAACGTTCGCCCGCTGCGCGGTTCAACCCGAGTTCGCGCCGAAATCGGAAGCCATGACGCTCGTTCACATCGTCGATCAAGTTCTAGTAGCGGGGGACCGGTCATGATCGCGGAAAGCACGCTGGCCCGTGCACGTCTGAGCAACGTCGACGCGTTGCGCGGGTTCGCCCTGCTGGGCATTCTCGCGGTGAATGTTTGCGTCTTCGCTGATGGCTACTACGGGAGTGGCGTGATCGATCCGGATCACCGGGGTGCAATGGACCAGGTTGTTCGATTCATGGTCACGATGATCTTCGAAACCAAGTTCTACCTGCTGTTTTCGTTCCTATTCGGATACAGTTTCACGTTGCAGATGGAGTCGGCGGAACGAGCGGGAGTGTCGTTTCGCCCGCGGATGCTACGGCGTCTAGCCGGGCTGTTGGCCGTCGGGTTGGTGCACGGCGCGCTTCTGTACCACGGTGAGATCTTGTCCACCTATGCATTACTGGGTCTCCTTCTCCTGTGTGTTCGGCGAATTCGGCCGCAGCCCGCCGCTGTGGCGGCGGTGGTGCTGATTGCCGTCGCGAGTTCCGCGTGGGTGGGTTTCGGTGTGGCAGCGATAGGTACCGGCGGGTCGGCCGACACTGTGCTTGCAGCCGACAACGCGGCGCACATGGCCGACGCGTACAACGGCTCCGTCGCTTCTACGATCGGCTATCACGCTGGTCAGCTGCCAAACTCGATCCTTGCGATCCTGCTGCTGCAAGGCGCCGGCGCGCTCGCTACGTTCCTGATCGGCCTTGCGGCGGGGAAGGTGGAGTTCTTCGTGAATGTCGATCGATATCGCGGTGCTCTTCGGAATCTCCTGAAATACGGTTTACCTATCGGCCTGAGCGGGGCGGCCTTCTATGCGTGGACGGCGACGATGCGGCCCGGAACCGGTTGGGAAATGGTCGGTTTCGGTGTGAGTGAGTTGACCGGTCCCGTACTGATGGCGTCCTACATTGCGCTCGGTCTCGCTCTGTTCACTACTGGCCGGGGTGCTGCGATCGAGGCAATGCTTGCCCCAGCCGGCAAGATGGCGCTGTCCAACTATCTTGGGCAATCGCTTGCGTTGGGAATTGTATTCACCGCGTACGGTTTTCGGCTGAGTGGCGACATAAGCCCGCTCGAAACTGTCGGAATTGTGATCGCGGTCTTCGGTTTTCAACTGTGGGTCAGTCGACAATGGTTGCGGGCGCACTCGTACGGACCCGCAGAATGGGTGTTGCGCGCGATCACAATTGCTGGTCGGCCATCCTGGCGAACGCGCAAGCTCAGTCCGCCGCAGCAACTGGATCGGGATAGTCGGCAAGGAGTTCGCTGAAGAAGCAGCGTGCCGATTGCGCCGCACGCTCGGCGTCTCCGGCGATGACGGCATGCACCAAGGCAGCGTGCTCGTCATGGAAAGACTCTCCGGTCTTGGCGGTTCGGGCTCGGATGCCCTGCTCTATGACGGGGAGGAGCGAATCGTAGAACTCCAGGTACACCGTGTTGTGGCTCGCGACGACGATTGCGCGGTGCAGTTCGACATCGGCGATGATCGCCGCCGGATTGTTGTCGTCCCACGATTGGCGGCGAGCGTCCAACAGGCGCAGCAGATTTGCGATGTCCGTGTCGTCGCGCCGCCGTGCGGCCAACGCGGCGGCTGTGGTGTCGAGGGCGCCTCGGAGTTCGAGAACGTCGCGCTCGTATGCGTCTGCGAAGTACTTGCCGAGCGCGCCGCCGAGGTCCGATGCTGCGACGACGTACGTCCCCGAGCCTTGCCTGCGCTCGAGCATCCCGGCATGCACCAGCGCCTGGACGGCCTCGCGCACGGTATTGCGGCCGGTCCCGGTGAGTTCGGTCAGCTCCGGCTCGGTCGGGATCCGGGCACCGACAGCCCACCGGCCCTCGCGGATCTCGTGCCGAAGCTGGTCGGTGACCTGCGCGATCAGGCTTGTACGTCGAACGGGCTCCATACCCAGATCATAAACCTATTTGCTCCTGTCATCCGGTCATCCTATGATTTCTGGGTGGCCACACTCACCGAAGCTCAGCGCGATGCCGCTCGACGCGACACCGCAGCTGGCGGAACCATCGAACGGCGCGCACTGATTCAGGGTCGAATCCTCGTATTCGTTGCGATTGCGCTGTCCGCGTTGACGCTGCGTGTCGCGGTGACCGCATTTACGCCGCTCGCCAATCGAATCAGCACCGACCTGGACTTCTCCCGGACGATCGTCGGTGTCTTCGGAATGGTCCCCACCGCGATGTTCGCGGCATCAGGCCTGCTCACGCCCCTTTTTATGCGGCGGATCGGGCTCGAGCGCACTGTCGTCCTCGCGATGGCGATGGCAGGTTTCGGCATGGTGACGCGAGCGCTGGTGTCGGATGTGACATCGCTGCTCGTGCTCTCCGCAGTGGCACTCGGCGGCATGGGAATCGGCAATGTGGTGATTCCGCCGCTGGTCAAGCGCTATTTTTCCGACCGGCTCGCGATGATGAGCTCGGTATACATCACGATGGTCCAGCTCGGCACAGTGCTCCCCGCACTCGTTGCAGTGCCAGTTGCCGACGCGCACGGCTGGCGTATTTCGATCGGTCTGTGGGCACTGCTCGGTTTCGCCGCGGTCCTGCCGTGGTTGCACGTGCTCATCGATCGTCGTGGGCGCGATCGGGCCGATCGCACCGGTATTCCCGCTGCTCAGGGCGCCCACCCGCGCGGCAAGGTGTGGCGTTCGCCGGTGAGCTGGGGGATGGCCGGCATGTTCGGCATGACCTCGTTGATCACCTACTCGATGTTCACGTGGCTACCCAGCCTCTTGACCGATGCCGGTGCCAGCCCTGCTTTCGGTGGCAGCATGGTCGGCATCTTCGCGCTCGTGGGCCTGGTCTCCGCGTTCGGTGCGCCTACCTTGTGCGCCCGTGTGCGCAACCCATTCCCGATCGTGGTCGCGTGCGCGGCCTGTTATGTCGTTGCCTTCGCCGGACTGCTTGTGGCGCCGATGGCTGCCCCGGTGTTGTGGGTCGTCATCCTCGGGCTCGGGCCGAGCACGTTCCCTATGTCGCTGACGCTGATCAACCTGCGCACCCGCACTCAGGCGGGCTCGGCTGCGCTGTCCGGCTTCACGCAAGGCGTCGGATACAGCGTCGCGTGCCTCGGGCCGATATTGTTCGGCGCACTGCACGAGACGTCCGGTGGCTGGGCGCTGCCGTTCGGAATGCTGTCCTTTGCGGTTGTGATCGTGGTCATATCTGCGTGGTTTGCTTGCAAGCCTCGCATGCTCGAAGACAGCTGGATAACGGTCTGAACGCCGTTTGTCACGGCTAGGAAACATGCCTGAAACCCTCACTGCGCAAAACCCCACAAGGTGAGCATGAGTTGATGCCCAGGTCATTTCGCGCATCATTTCGGCAATACCCGTTTCCTACCGTTAGGGCCACCAAACAACTCAGGAGGCCCTGGTGTCAGCACCGACCCGCAAACGTTGGATCGAAAACTGGGATTCGGAAGATGTCGCAGCCTGGGAGGCCGGCGGCAAGAAGATTGCGAAGCGAAATCTGATCTGGTCGATCTTCGCCGAGCACGTAGGTTTCTCGGTCTGGTCCATCTGGTCGGTCATGGTTCTCTTCATGCCCCAGGCGGTTTACCACATCGATCCCGCAGGCAAGTTCTACCTTGTAGCCGTACCGACGCTCGTCGGTGCGATTCTGCGCGTTCCTTACACCGTCGCCACAGCAAAGTTCGGCGGCCGTAACTGGACCATCTTCAGTGCCCTGGCACTGCTGGTTCCTGCTCTGCTCACCCTGTACTTTGTTCAGCATCCGGAGACCTCGTACACCACGTACCTGATCGTCGCTGCATTCGCCGGCCTCGGTGGTGGCAACTTCGCCTCCTCCATGACCAACATCAACGCGTTCTACCCGCAGCGGCTCAAGGGTTGGGCGCTCGGCCTGAACGCAGGCGGCGGCAACATCGGTGTGCCGGCCATGCAGGTCATCGGCCTGCTCGTGATCGCCTTCGTCAGCAAGACGGCGCCCGAGTTGGTGTGTGCGATCTACCTGGTCCTGTGTGGTGTTGCCGCTCTCGGCGCCGCAATGTTCATGGACAACCTCGCCAACCAGCAGACGAACCTCAAGTACATGGGCAAGGCGCTGAAGTTCTCGGATTCGTGGACGATGAGCTTCCTCTACATCGGAACCTTCGGTTCGTTCATCGGATTCAGCTTCGCGTTCGGCCAGGTCCTCAACATCAACAACCTTGCTGCAGGACAGACGGCTGCACAGGCATCGCTGCACGCCGCGCAGATCGCGTTCATCGGTCCGCTGCTCGGATCAATCGCGCGTCCGCTCGGCGGCAAGCTCGCCGACCGGATCGGTGGCGGCAAGATCACCCTGTACACCTTCGTCGCCATGACTGCTGCCGCAGGAGTGCTTGCCGCGGCCGGATTCATTGACGACCACGACGGTCATAAGGGTGCCAGCAGCACGATCATGCTCACCTACGTCCTCGCATTCATTGCCCTGTTCATCCTGTCGGGTATCGGTAACGGTTCGACCTACAAGATGATCCCGTCGATCTTCGAGGCGAAGTCGAAGAGCCAGGACGAGCTGAGCCGTGCCGAGCAGGCCGCGTGGTCACGCAACATGGCCGGTGCATTGATCGGCTTCGCCGGCGCCGTCGGTGCCCTGGGTGGTGTGTTCATCAACCTGGTGCTGCGCGCGTCCTACGTAGGCGAGGCCAAGTCCGCAACCAACGCGTTCTGGGTCTTCTTCGCCTTCTATGTCGTGTGTGCCATTGTGACCTGGGCCGTATTCCTGCGTCGCCCGTCGTTCAAGGCGGTCGAAGAGGCAGTTGCAACTTCGGTCGGCGATGTCGACGACGAGAAAGTGTCCGTTTCCGCGTAACAAAAGGACTCCCGCGCCCCTTCCGCGGGGCGCGGGAGTTCTGCCGTGTCTGCGATCAGTCGCGGATGCGGACCATCTGAAATACCACGGCGCACAGCGAGTTACGCGCCGGCAAAGAGGAAGAAGGAAGCAGCATGACCCCGAAAGCAGCGGTAGTCGTTGGCCACGGAATGGTCGGACACCGATTCGTCGAGGCCTTGCGTGCACGCGACGACGCCGATCAATGGCGTGTGACGGTTCTGTGTGAGGAACCGCTACCGGCCTACGACCGAGTCGGCCTGTCCTCCTACGTCGGTGCGTGGGATCACAAGGAGCTCGCCCTCGCGGGCAACGAATACGAAGGCGACACTCAGGTGGAGTTGCGGCTCGGCGAAGCCGCCAGCGCAATCGACCGCCAGGCGCGCAAGGTGACGACGAGCTCCGGTGAAGTGTTCGGCTACGACGCGCTCGTGCTGGCCACCGGTTCGTACCCGTTTGTACCCCCGATTCCCGGACACGACCTGCCCAATTGCTTCGTCTACCGCACGCTTGCGGACCTCGACGGGATTCGCGCCGCCGCCGAGCAAGCCGAACCGGGAGCGGTCGGTGTCGTTGTCGGTGGCGGTCTGCTCGGGCTGGAAGCCGCGAACGCGCTGAAGCTGCTCGGCATGACACCGCATGTCATCGAGTTCGCGCCGCGGCTGATGCCGCTACAGGTGGACGAGGGTGGTGGTGCCGTGCTGGAGAAGCTGGTGACCAGCCTCGGGCTCACCGTTCACGCGGGGGTCGGGACCTCGGCCATCACCCAGGGCTCGGACGGCCTGCTCGTCGAACTCTCCGATGGCTCCGTGATCGATGCAGCACTGCTCGTGTTCTCCGCGGGCGTCCGGCCGCAGGATCAGCTTGCTCGTGATGCCGGACTTGACGTCGGCGAGCGCGGCGGGATTCTCACCGACCTCGGTTGCCAGACATCGGATCCGGCGATCTACGCGGTCGGTGAATGTGCTGCCGTCGAGGGTCGGTGCTACGGATTGGTCGCGCCCGGTTACACGACCGCTGAGATCGTCGCAGACCGGTTGCTCGGCGGCGCAGCGGAATTCCCCGGTGCTGACCTGTCGACCAAGCTCAAGCTGCTCGGTGTGGACGTTGCCAGCTTCGGTGATGCGTTCGCGACCACAGAAGGTGCGCTGGAGGTCGTCCTGAACGACGCGGCCAAGGGAACCTACGCCAAGCTCGTTGTTTCCGACGACGCCAAGATTCTGCTCGGCGGCATCCTGGTCGGCGACGCGTCCGCGTATGCAATGCTGCGTCCGCTTGTCGGCCGCGAATTGCCGGGCGACCCTGCGGCATTGATCTCTCCTACCGGCGAGAAGGTCGGTGCCGGCGGGCTCCCAGACGACGCCGAGGTGTGCTCCTGCAACGGCGTGGATAAGGGCACGATCTGCGGCGCAATTGCCGAAGGTGCCTGCGACATCGCGGCGATCAAGGGCTGCACCAACGCCGGAACCACTTGTGGTGGTTGCCTTCCGACGATCAAGCAGCTGCTCGCATCGTCGGGGGTTGTCATGTCGAAGGCACTCTGCGAGCACTTCGAGCAGTCCCGCGCTGAGCTGTTCGAGATCGTGCGTGCGACGGAGACCTTCACGTTCTCTGCTCTGATTTCGAAGTACGGCAAGGGAACTGGCTGCGATATCTGCAAGCCAGTCGTCGCGTCGATCCTGGCGTCCACCGACTCGGATCACATCCTGCACCGCCAGCAGGCGGGTTTGCAGGACACCAACGACCACTTCCTGGCCAACATCCAGAAGAACGGCACCTACTCCGTCGTGCCACGCATGCCCGGCGGTGAGGTCACCCCTGAGCAGTTGATCGTGATCGGTGAGGTCGCACGCGATTTCGGGTTGTACACCAAGGTCACCGGTGGCCAGCGGATCGACCTGTTCGGCGCTCGCGTCGAGCAGTTGCCCGCCATCTGGAAGCGGCTCGTCGACGCCGGAATGGAATCGGGTCAGGCGTACGGCAAGTCCTTGCGGACCGTGAAGAGCTGTGTCGGTTCCACCTGGTGCCGCTACGGCGTGCAGGACTCGGTCGGAATGGCGGTCGATCTGGAGAACCGTTACCGCGGGCTCCGTTCGCCGCA
This sequence comes from Mycobacteriales bacterium, assembly GCA_038256175.1. Lineage (GTDB taxonomy): Bacteria > Actinomycetota > Actinomycetes > Mycobacteriales > Mycobacteriaceae > Antrihabitans. The sequence goes on along the minus strand of JBBSKP010000001.1, from coordinate 31,320 downwards.
CAAGCTCAAGTTCGGCGTCTCCGGCTGTGCTCGCGAGTGCGCCGAAGCGCGTGGCAAGGACGTGGGCATCATCGCGACCGAGCACGGCTGGAACCTGTACGTCGGCGGCAACGGCGGGCAGTCGCCCAAGCATGCGCAGCTGCTCGCGAGCGGGATCGATGACGAGACTCTCGTCCGCTACATCGACCGCTATCTGATGTTCTACATCCGTACGGCCGACCGCCTGCAGCGCACCGCGCCGTGGGTCGAGTCGCTCGAAGGTGGTCTGGATCACCTCAAGGCCGTTGTGTGTGACGACAGTCTTGGAATCGCCGAGGAACTCGAAGCAGCGATGGCGAAGCATGTCGTCGGATACAAGGACGAATGGGCCGGTGTGCTCGAAGATCCCGAAAAGCTTTCTCGCTTCGTATCTTTCGTCAACGCACCGGGTGAGCCGGATCCGACGGTGATGTTCGACGAGTCGGGCAAGCGCAAGGTGCCGGTCCTGATGGGGATGCCGCCGATGCCGGTGTCGTGAACCTGCTTACTCCTACGGCATCACGGCTTAACCCCATAGAAACACCATGAACGTACAAATGAAGCACTACAAGGAGGAACTGCGATGACAGCGATCGATACGAACGTGGCCGCGTTCAGCGATTCGCGGCGCAGCACCGTCGACGACGGTCGCCTCGAATGGACGTCTGCGTGCTCATTACGACATCTGATTCCAGGTCGTGGCGTTGCGGTATTGCTACGCGGAGGTGAGCAGGTCGCGGTGTTCCTGCTGGAGAACGGCAATCTGCACGCGGTGGGAAACATCGATCCGTACGGCCGCGCCGCTGTGATGTCGCGCGGTCTGGTCGGCGATCGAGGTGGCGAGCCCACGGTCGCATCGCCCCTGCTCAAGCAGATCTTCTCCTTGGTGGACGGCCGCTGCCTCGATGACGACGCGGTACGGCTGCCGGTCTACGGCGTCCGGGTCTGGGGTGGCGTTGTCCAGGTCCACAGTCAGTTCGCTCGAGAGGCGTTAACGAGCCCATGAGCGATGAAAAACAAGACAGTCCGAACCCGCTCGCTGGGTTCACCATCGGAGTCACCGCCGCACGGCGGGCGGAGGAATTCGCGACGCTGCTGACCAGGCGCGGTGCGAATGTCGTCCTCGCGCCGGCGATCCGAATCATTCCGTTGGCGGACGACACCGAACTCGAGCGTGTGACCCGCGAGATCGTGGCGGACTCGCCACAGATTGCCGTCGCGACGACGGGTATCGGCTTTCGCGGCTGGATGGAAGCTGCTGACGGCTGGGGCCTCGCCGAAGGACTGACGCAGGCGCTGGCATCCACCCGTTTGCTTGCGCGTGGTCCGAAGGCGAAGGGTGCCATCCGCGCGGCGGAACTTCGCGAAGAGTGGTCGCCGGCGTCGGAGTCGTCGGCGGAGGTGCTCGATCACCTGCTGGCCGAGGGCGTCGAAGGCGTTCGAATCGCTGTGCAATTGCACGGCGCGACCACCGAGTGGGAGCCCATCCCGGACTTCTGCGAGGTCTTGCGCTGCGCGGGCGCAGACGTGATCGCGGTGCCCGTCTACCGATGGACACCCCCCGAGGATCAGTCGTCGATGGACCGGATGATCGAGCTCACGGTGTCCTCAGGACTGGACTGCGTCACTTTCACCAGTGCACCCGCCGTTGCGTCGATGTTGATGCGCGCCAAGGAAACCGGACTCATCGAGCCGTTGCTCTACTCGCTGCGTGGACGTGTTCTCGCAGCGTGCGTCGGCCCGATCACCGCGGCGCCGCTCGAGGAGTTGAGCGTTGCGACCACGATGCCCGAGCGCGCCCGACTCGGCGCACTCGCCCGCCACGTTGCCGACGAATTGCCTCGGCGTGCCAACCGAATCCAGGCGAGCGGTCACGTGCTCAGCGTGCGCGGCAGTTGCGTCGTCGTCGACGGTGAGGTCAAGGCACTCCCGCCGGCGTCGATGGCATTGATGCGCACCCTCGCTCGCCAGCCGGGACGGGTGGTCTCGCGGGAGAACTTGCTTGCGGCACTGCCAGGTTGCGGTGGCGACACTCACGCTGTCGAGACTGCAATTGCCCGGCTGCGGGCCTCGCTGGGAACGCCGAAGGCAATCCAGACGGTGGTCAAGCGCGGCTACCGGCTGGCGCTCGATCCTGCGGAATGTGTGGACAACGCGGCGGATCGCCTCTGATGCGCCCGCCCGCAATGGTCCTCGTCGCGCACGGGACCCGGAGCAGCCGCGGCGTCGAAATGATTGCGGCACTGGCCGAAGCTGTTTCGGCTCGCGTGCCGAATGTGCGCGTTGCGTTCGTCGACGTACTCGGGCCGTCTCCGGCCGAAATCTTGCGGGATCTCGATGAGCATGCCGTTGTTGTCCCGGCGTTCCTTGCGTCGGGCTATCACGTTCACAACGACGTGCCGCGAGAGGTTGCCGAGAGTGGCCACGGCGCCGCCACGGTGACCGCTGCGATGGGTCCGGACCCGGTTCTTGCGACGGTCATGCATCGGCGTTTGCGCGAAGCTGGTTGGCGCGCAGGTGATGCCGTTGTGCTCGCCGCAGCCGGATCGTCGGATCCGCGGGCGCTGCTCGACGTGCGCCGCGCGGCTGCGCTACTCGCGGGACGGGTTGGCGGACGCGTCGGAATTGCCTATGTCGCAACGGGTTCGCCGCGCGTGCCTGAGGTCGTTGCGCGCTTGCGGGCGGGCGGGGCGCGCCGCGTGTTCGTGGCGTCGTATTTGTTGGCGCACGGACTCTTTCAGGAGCGCTTGCGCGAGGCGGGCGCCGACGGGGTTGCCGAACCGCTCGGCGTGCATCCTGACATCGTCGGACTGCTGGTCGATCGCTACGCCGCGGGTGTGCGCGAGCTTGCAACCAGCGGCGAACAGGTCGTTGTCGCGCGATCTACTCGGTATTCGTTGCAATAGCCGCCCGTTCGGCGCCGGGGCGGATACCCTCGGACGATGCGACGAGTACTGCAAGGCAGCGCAATTGCCGTTCTACTGTGTGGCCCGGCGCTGGTCCCGGCAGCCGCGCAGGCCACTCCCAGCTCGGGCATCACAGCTGTGACGCTCAATCAGGGTGCGATCCCGGCGGTGTTGAAGCCGTTCGTCGCCGGCGCGAGCAACTATGTCGTTCGCGAGATCACGATCGCGCCGGGTGGCACGACCGGCTGGCATTTCCATGACGGTCCGGTGCTCGGGGTGGTCCGCGCAGGCACGCTCACCCATCCAGGCAGCGACTGTGTACCGACGATCTACGCGACCGGGGCGTTCATCAACGAACCCGCCGGCGCCGCCAATGTGCACGTCGGACGCAATCTCGGTACGACGCCGGTGATCCTCGACGTCGTGTACCTGGTGCCGGCCGACAAGCCGCTCTTCGAGGATGCACCGGCGCCGAGCTGCGACGGATAACGCCAGGTCAGACCAGCTCCGGCACGCGGAGGTGGGCGAGTACCAGCTCGAACTCGCACACTTCGTGCATCTCCGCACCGGTGTCTTCGATGTAGGCCTCCCGGACGGCGCGGACGCTGTCTCGGCTGCCTTCGATGGCCGTGACGCTGTCGTATGTCACCGACGAGACGGCGAGGCCGGAATCGCGATCCACCAACAGGCTGGCGCTGCAGAAGCCATCGAGCGCTTCCAACGCGGGCAGCACAGTCGCCCTATAGGCAGCGACCGCATGGTCGAGCCGGCCGGGCTCGACCTGGAACCACGTCGCGCGTACGCACGAGCCTTCGCTCGAATTATGGTCGCGATGAACGACCTCGATCTCCCATTGATCGACCTGCGGCCTGCCACCGAGGGCCTCCGCCGCATGGTTGCGAATCGGATCGAGCTGCTCTTCGCTTGCGCTCATCGCCTCTTCGGATTCCCAGGCGCTGGTGATGATGCAGCGGCGAGATTCGCGATCTACCAGCATGGATAGGCCGATGCAGCCATCCATGCTCTGCAACGTCGGCATGACCTCGTCGCGCACGTGCTTGATCCCGGCGTTGATGGAATCCGGGTGTGCTTGGACTGTGGTTGAACGGGCGTACACGATCCACCTTCTTCCGAATCGGCGGCGGCGGCGCCGCGGTGGCGCCACCGGTCTCTCCTCACTGTGCTCCGCGTTCGGCGCCGTGGCAATGGACCCGTGGGAGTCGACGGTCAGCGCAGGTGCTCGCCGAGGAAGGTCAGCTGATCGGGCAGTGTGCGTCTCCAGTAGTCCCCGTCATGGCCACCCTCGGAGAATCCGCCTGCCGGAGCCGGCTGCAGCTGCGCGACGAATTGTCGGGTCGCGGCATAGAAGGGGTCGCCGGTGCCGCAGTCGATGCGCACTGGGATCTGTGCGAGCTCGGCGGTCCGATCGAACACGTTGTGCGCGTTGAAGTCCGCGGCGGAGTCGAATGCGCCTGGAGCCGCGGCACTGGAATTCGTCCAGAGCGCCGGGCTGATCGCGGCGATCGCCGCCGTGCGTTGCGGTCCGAGTTGCGCCCCGACCATTAGTGCGCCGTACCCGCCCATCGACCAGCCCATAAACCCGACCCGTGACGTATCGAGCTCCATCTCGGACAGCATCGGCAGCAGTTCGCCGAGCACCATCGCACCGGCATCCTCGCGTGTCACGCGGCGATGCCAGTAGCCATCGCCGCCGTCGACCGTCACCACCGCGAACGGCGGTGTGCCGGCTTGAACTACTTGTGTGAGTAGCCGATCGAGGCCGAGGTCGTTGAACGCCGAATTATGGTTGCCGCCTTTGCCGTGCAATGCGATCACGGGATGCAATGTCTGCGCGGCGGCAGGGCGGGCAAGCGTCCACCGCACCTGCGTGCCGCCCATCGCGGCCGAGCGGAACGATCCGCTGACGATCGAGGCAGGCCGCACAACGGGATCGGCGGGCTTCGGCAGCGGAACAGCCGGTCTGCCAGCGAGATCGGTCTGCAGGCGTGGAGCTCCCCGATCGAGCCCGACGGTCACTCCGGCTGTCGTCGCGCCAACGGTGACGCCGAAGCCGAGGCCAAGCAGTCGACGCCGGGTCAGTGTGGGGCGACTGCTACTGGTCACCTGCAGAGTGTTTCACGATGTCTAGCGTCCACCGAACGGCAAGTTCGGCTGTTCCCACGCCTTTGCGTAGCGGCGATCCGGGCGCTTGAGGTCCTTGCTGCGGTAAACGACGTACGGCCGCACCAGATATCCGATCGGCGCGCTGAACATGTGCACCAACCGTGTGTAGGGCCAGATTCCGATCAGTGTGAGCACGATCAGATTGTGGACCTGAAAGCTCAGGGGAGTGTCAGCCATCAAGTTCGGCAATGGGTGCAGGCTGAACAGGCTCCGGAACCAGGGCGACACCGTCTCGCGGTAGTTGTACGGCCCGCCGATCAGGTTGCCACCCACCGTGTTCCACATTCCAGTCACCAAGGCGGCGCCGAGCAGCACGTACATGACGATGTCGCTGCGGCTGGTCGCCATGCGGACGGCCTTCACCTTGATGCGCCGGTACAACAGGATCGCGATGCCAGCAATCACGGCGACGCCCGACAGCGTTCCGCCTGTCATCGACACGAGGTGGTACATGTGCTCGGAGATCCCGACGAAGTGAGTCCAACTCTCGGGGATCAGCAGTCCCATCGCGTGACCGGCGATCACAGCCAGCATGCCGAAGTGGAACAGCGGGCTGCCCAGCTGCAGCAAACGGCTTTCGTACAGTTGCGACGACCTTGTGGTCCAGCCGAATTGGTCGTTTTTGTAACGCCACACGTGACCGAGAATGAACGACGTGAACGCTATGTACGGCACCGTCATCCACAGCAGAGTGTTCATCGCCGTCCCCCCATTTCGGTGTGCATACTCGGATCCATCGAGAACGGCTCGAGGCCGACCTCTTCGTCGGGAGGGCCCTGTGCCGCGAGCTCCGCGATTCGGCGCCGGTCCGGTGTGGTGATCGGTGGCAGCGTCGCGCACACGGCATCCATTACTGCGGCATAAGGTGATTCGCTGTCGTGCAGCGACAGGCGCAGTAATTCGATCACGGGGACATGCTCACCGAGCAGCCGGCGACCGGCATCGGGGTCGATCGTCGCCGCAAACTCGAGCACAACCGCCAGGTGGTCTGGGAGTTCATGATCGCCAAGGGTGACGCCCGCGGTCTTGTACGCGTGCTTGAACCGCAGCAATGCCATCCCGCGCTTACGCGTATCGCCGAATGCGTAGTAGGTCAGGTGCAGACAGCTTCGTCGACGCATGTCGAAGGTTTCGACGTACTGCTTGGCCAACGGAATCCACGGTGTGCGCTCGGTGTAGTCGATTGCCGAAGTAAGCGCGGAACCAGCAGGCTCGGGCAGTTCCATTGCTGCGGAGCGCAATTGATCGAGTATTCCGATCGTCGTTTCGGTAGGGTAGTCCAGCAGCAGCGCGGCGATCCGCCACACGACCCGCTGGTGCGTTTCCGACAACACTTCCGGCGCAGCAGGTTTGCGCGCAAGGCGCAGTTTACTCACAGGACGGGCTCCTTGACCGGAAGCAGCCCGTTGGTGGACTTGCCGTCCCAGTTGAGCAAGTTCACCCGGTTCGACTTGGCCTCGGGTGCGGCACCGTTGGTGTCCTCCGGCTGCTGCGTAAGGTGAAATTTCTCGTCCATCGCATCGAATGCGCTCATGCCTGGGCCACCGTCGCCGTCCAGGCTGCATCCGGTTGCCAGGGCGTCGAGCTTGTGCGCATCATTGCCCGCGCCGTTCGGGATGACGTAGCGGTCTTCGTATTTCGCGATCGCGAGCAGGCGATACATCGCTTCGATCTCGGCCTTTGTCAGGCGCACCGACTTGGCAATGTCGGGATCCGGTGTTTCACCCAAGTTCACGGAACGCATGTGCGAGCGCATCGCGGCGAGTCGCTGCAGCGATGCGCGGACGGGGCCGACCTCACCGGCAGTGAACAATTCAGCGAGGTACTCCACCGGGATCCGTAGGGCATCGATCGCGCCGAACATGTTCCCCGCGTCCTCGCCGTCGTGCCCGGTCTCGGAGAGCGCGTCAACCATCGGCGACAGCGGTGGCACGTACCAGACCATCGGCATCGTCCGATACTCCGGATGCAGCGGCAGAGCGACCTGGTAGTCGACGATCAGTTTGTAGATCGGCGAGTTCTGCGCAGCCTCAATCCATTCTGTGCGAATACCGGCGCGCTCGGCCTCTGCGATCACTCGCGGATCGTGGGGGTTCAGGAACACACCGAGCTGCGACGGGTAGAGGTCTTTGTCGTTCTCGACCGATGCCGCCTCGAGGACCTTGTCAGCGTCGTAGAGCATCACGCCGATGTAGCGCAGCCGCCCGACGCACGTCTCCGAGCACACGGTCGGGATGCCGACCTCGACGCGCGGGTAGCAGAACGTGCACTTCTCGGCCTTGCCGGTCTTGTGGTTGAAGTAGATCTTCTTGTACGGGCAGCCGGTGACACATTGGCGCCAGCCTCGGCATTTGTCTTGGTCCACAAGGACGATGCCGTCTTCGCTGCGCTTGTAGATCGCGCCGGATGGGCACGACGCAGCGCAAGACGGGTTCAGGCAGTGCTCGCAGATACGTGGCAGGTAGAACATGAAGGTCTGCTCGAACTCGAGTTTGATCTTCTCGGAAAGCCTTGCGAGCAAGGGGTCCTTGCTGATCTGTTCCGGGCCGCCACCCAGATCGTCGTCCCAGTTCGCGCCCCAGGTGACCTTGGTGTCGTCGCCGGTGATCAGCGACTTCGGCCGAGCAACGGGCGTGGTGTCCGACGCGGGCGCGGACAACAGATTCTGGTAGTCGTAGGTCCACGGGTCGTAGTAGTCCGACACCGTCGGCATGTCGGGGTTCGCGAAGATGTTGAGCAACCGTCGCAACCGGGAACCCGTTCGCAGCGTGAGCTTTCCACGCTTGGTCAGGGTCCAACCACCCTTCCAACGCTCTTGGTCCTGGTACTGACGTGGATAGCCCTGTCCGGGGCGGGTTTCCACGTTGTTGAACCATACGTACTCGACGCCGCTGCGGTTGGTCCACGCCTGTTTGCAGGTGACACTGCAGGTGTGGCAGCCGATGCACTTGTCGAGGTTCATCACCATCGCCATCTGGGCCATAATGCGCATCAGTACTCAACCTCCTGTGAGCGCCTGCGAATCGTGGTGACTTCGTCGCGCTGGTTTCCAGTGGGACCGTGGTAGTTCATGGCGAACGATTGCTGCGCGTAGCCGCCGATCAAATGCGAGGGTTTGATCATCAAGCGGGTCAACGCATTGTGGATACCGCCGCGCTTGCCGGTTTTCTCGGTTCGCGGAACGTCGATCGCGCGGTCCTGGGCGTGGTACATGAATACCGTGCCCTCAGGCATCCGGTGACTCACAATCGCGCGGGCGTTGACAACGCCGTTGCGGTTGGTTGCCTCGATCCAGTCGTTATCCTTGACGCCGATCTTGGCCGCGTCCACATCGGACATCCAGATCGCCTGTCCACCGCGGGACAGCGTCAGCATGTGCAGGTTGTCTTGGTACGCAGAGTGAATCGACCACTTCGAGTGGGGCGTCAGGTAGCGCACAGTGATCGAGTCGTGGCCCTTGACGCCGTCCGTCGCGCCGACTGCTGGTTCGTTGAACAACGCGGTCATGTCCAACGGTGGTCGGAAGATGGGCAGCTGTTCGCCGAGCTCGCACATCCAGTCGTGATCCAGATAGAAGTGCTGCCGTCCGGTCAAGGTGTGCCACGGCTTGAGTCGTTCGGTGTTGATGGTGAACGGCGAATAGCGCCGCCCGCCGGTTTCGGAGCCGGACCATTCTGGTGACGTGATTACCGGAACCGGCCGGGCCTGAGTGTCCGCGAAGGTGATTCGCTTGCCTTCGTGTTCGGCGGCGAGATCGGCGAGTTTCGTTCCGGTCCGTCGCTCGAGCGCCTCGAAACCCTCGACCGCAAGCCGCCCGTTGGTGGTACCGGACAGCGCGAGGATCGTCTCCGCGGCATAGGTGTCCTTGGCAAGCGACGGTCGCCCGGCGCCGATACCGGTCGTGACCGTTCCGTTGACGCCGCGCAGGTACTCGACCTCTTGATCCGGGTGTGTCGTCACACCTTTCGTGGTCAAGCCCACCTGTTCGACCATCGGTCCGAGCGCCGCCATCTTTTCCGCGACGGCCGCATAGTCGCGCTCAACGACGATGAGGCGCGGCATGGTCTTGCCTGGAATCGGCTCGCATTCACCGGCTTTCCAGTCGAGCACACGTCCGCCCGGCTGGGCCGTCGCATCGTTGGTGTCGTGGAGGAGCGGGACCGCAACGATGTCCTTGCGCTTGCCGAGGTGCTTTTCGGCAAGCCACGAGAAGCCGCGTGCGATGCGGTGGAACGCATCGAAGTCGGTCTTCGTCTCCCACGGCGGGGAAATTGCGGGGGAGAAGGCGTGCACGAACGGGTGCATGTCGGTGCTGGAAAGATCGTGCTTCTCGTACCACGTCGCAGCGGGAAGGACGATGTCGGAGAACAGCGTTGTGCTTGTCATGCGGAAGTCCAGTGACAGCAGCAGATCGAGCTTGCCTACCGGTGCTTCCTCACGCCAGGTGACGTCCTGTGGCCTGATGCCGTTGGCGTCGGACGCTGCCACGTTGGAGTCGGTGCCGAGCAGGTGACGCAGGAAGTACTCGTTACCCTTCGCCGATGAACCGAGCAGGTTTGCCCGCCACACGGTGAGTACTCGTGGGAAGTTTTCCGGCGCATCGGGATCCTCGCAGGCAAAGCGCAGGTGGCCTGTTTTGAGGCCATCGACGACGTGGGTCGGCGCATCCTTGCCGAGGCGTTCCGCTTCGTCCACCAGGTCGAGTGGATTGCGATTGAAGGTCGGATAGCTCGGCATCCAACCCAGACGGCTGGCGAGCGCGATGTTGTCGGCCGCGGTGCGACCTGCGAACTTGCCCTCGGCAAGTGGCGATGCCATCACTTCGGACGTGAAGGGGTCGTAGCGCCATTGATCGGTCGCCAGGTACCAGTAGATCGTGCCCTGCATCTGGCGTGCGGGTCGCTGCCAGTCGGCACCGAAAGCCAATGTCGCCCAGCCGGTTACGGGGCGGCATTTCTCCTGGCCGACGTAGTGCGCCCAACCGCCGCCGTTGACGCCCTGGCACCCGGTGAGGATGGTCAGGGTCAGGAACGACCGGTAGATCTGGTCGGAATGGAACCAGTGGTTCGTGCCGGCGCCCATGAGGATCATGGACCGGCCGCCGGAGCGCTCGGCGTTGTCGGCGAATTCCTTCGCGATCTTTTCGGCCTTCTTCGCCGACACGCCGGTGATCGTTTCTTGCCATGCGGGCGTGTACGGCTGCGACGCGTCGTCGTATCCGGTCGGCCATTCGCCCGGCAGCCCGTCGCGCTTGACCGCGTATTGGGCGAGTAGCAGGTCGAACACCGTCGTAACTCGCTTACCTGCAACGATTCTCGTCGGAACGCCACGGGTGAGGACGCTCGCCGTGTCGGTGTCGAACCGCGGCAAGCTGATCTCGACGGGGTCGGAATCGCCAAGTGTCAGAAGAGGATCGACACCCTGCAGATCGAGATTCCAGTTTCCTTCACCCGCCTTGGTGAAGCGGGTGCCGAGTGAGCCACCCGGTACGACGGGATTGCCGTCGGAGTCGAGCAGGACGGTCTTGGAATCGGAGCCTTCTTCGGTTTCGCCCAGATCGGAGGCGGTGAGGAACTTGCCGGGCAGGAACGTGTCGCCGTGCTCGGTCAGCGTCACCAGGAACGGCAGATCGGTGAACTTCTTTACGTACGAGGTGAATTGCGGTGTGTCCTTCTTGATGAAGAACTCGTTGAGAATGACGTGGCCCATCGCCATGGCCAGTGCCGCATCGGTACCCGGGCGGGCAGGCAACCACTCGTCCGCGAACTTCGTGTTGTCGGCGTAGTCAGGTGAGACGACGACGACCTTCTGGCCGCGGTAGCGGGCCTCGGTCATGTAATGCGCGTCGGGAGTGCGGGTTACGGGAACGTTGGAGCCCCACATGATGAGGTAGCCGGCATCGAACCAGTCCGCGGATTCGGGTACATCGGTCTGGTCGCCGAATACCTGCGGAGAGGCCACGGGCAGGTCCGCGTACCAGTCGTAGAACGACAGCATCGAGCCGCCGATCAACGAGATGAATCGAGCGCCCACAGCGTGGCTGACCATCGACATCGCGGGAATCGGGGAGAAGCCGGCAACGCGGTCCGGGCCGTACTTCTTGATCGTGTGTACGTTTGCGGCGGCAGCCATTTCGGCCGCTTCCCACCACTCCGCGCGAACGAAGCCGCCCTTACCACGAGCGGACTTGTAGCGCTTGGACTTCTCTGGATCGTCAACGATGTCGGCCCATGCCAGCACCGGATCCTTGAGACGGTCGCGTGCCTCGCGGTACATCTCGAGCAGGGTTCCGCGGATGTAGGGGTACCGGATGCGCGCGGGTGAATATGTGTACCAGGAGAACGACGCGCCACGCGGGCACCCGCGTGGCTCGTACTCGGGCTTGTCCGCGCCGACCGAGGGGTAGTCGGTCTGCTGCGACTCCCAGGTGATCACGCCGTCCTTGACGTAGATCTTCCACGAGCACGAACCGGTGCAGTTCACTCCGTGCGTTGACCGAACTACCTTGTCGTGTGCCCACCGGTCGCGGTAGAAGTCGTCGGCGGAACGGCCGCCGATTTGGTGCAGCGTTCGATTGTCCGCGGACGCCTCGCCGCGATTGAAATACTTTCCGAGGCGCAACAAAGAATCGCCGATATCGGAGTTATTTATGGCGCTTTTTGCGCCTGTACCGTTTACGGAGGTATCCGACACGGATGGCACCTTTCGAACGTCAAAACACGTGCACGCGGAGCGTGCCGAGTGGCTTCACCATGGGCTGGTCGACCGACTCTAAGTGCGGGCGTGAGGGGGTTCCAAACCGTGCGCGGGGATCGCACTGTGCGCCCGAATGGGGTGTGCGATTGCTGTAACACGTCGTTCATGTCGGCTGGTGCTTGCTCTTCCGGCAAATGCCCAGTGAACTGGAAGAACTTGGCTGATGTCGTTCTTGACTTGCCGATTCGCGCGCCGAGAAAGGGGCTCGGTGATGAGTTCGAATCGTGGATTTATCGCGCAGTTTACAAACTGTAAACACTCGAGCGATGCGTGAACCGCGGTCGTGTCAGCCCGGGAATGCGATCAACTCGACGCTGTCCGCCGTCGTCGAGTGTGGCTCCACGATGGCAAGTCCGTCATGATCGATCAATCCAGCGAGGTGCGCTGTTCGAAATTCCGAAACGCCGATCCACTGTCCGTCGGTGAGTCGATATGCCGGGACAATTCGGGTTACATCACCGGATATTTTGTCGACATTTGCAAGCGGTACGCGAATAGGTGGTCGGGGTACTCGGGTGGTCAGTCCGTCGACAACCGCGGGTGCCATCGTGAGCAGTGTCACAAGGGCCGCGTACGGATTGCCCGGTAGGCCGAGGACCACGCGCCCGTCGCTGAGTTCTGCGGTCACTTGTGAACCACCTGGGCGGCAGCGAACGCGCTCGACCAGAAGGCGAGCGCCGGCGCGGCGCAGGGCAGCACGGAGTTGGTCCGCGGCTCCGCCCCCTGTCGCCCCGACGATGAGGATGAGATCGGTATCGATGGCGGCAGCGAAAAGATCGTCGAAGCCGTTAGGAGTGTCGCGCAGATGCGCGTCGCTGACGACTTGAATTCCACACCAGGACAGGAAGTGTGGAAGGACAGGTCCCAGTGAGTCCCGGGTCTGGCCCTCGCGCAGCGGGCCGTCGCGACGGATCTCGTCGCCTGTGACCACGACGTGCGCCCGGACCGGGCCGCGGACGTCGGCCTCGGTGACCTCTGCGCTCGCTGCCGTGGAGACCAACGCCGGCGTGATGGTCGAACCGGGTTGCGCGAGTGTGTGTCCGGATTGCCAGTCCTCGCCGAGGCGCCGCACGTCGTCGCGAACAGGTGTGCCATCGCGTCGCAGAAGTTGCTGCCCACCGCCATCGATCGTCGAGATATCCGCGAATTCGTCTCGCAGAACCGCTGTCGCACCGTCGGGAAGGTGTGCGCCGGTCGCGATTCGGACCGCCTCGCCGTCGCGCAGCAGGGCTGGCCGGACTCCGCCGGCGTAGCCGATCTCGCTTCGCGTTCGCCACGGCCCCGCGCCCGCGACGGCGTATCCGTCCATCGCCGAGATATCGAACCGCGGGAGCGCCGCGGCCGCCAGCAGCGGCGTCGCGAGCGTGCCACCGATGGAATCGAACAGTGTTGCGCGTCGAACGGGCAGTGGGGAAAGGCTTGTACGCAGGGTATTTCGCGCTTCATCGAGACTCACTGCGCGCGATGGTGCGAGCGATGCGACGGCTCGGCGTACGTCCTCGTCGGTATCGCAGTCGGAAACTCCGTCGATTCGCGCAGTCTCGATGTTCGGCGGTATCAACGCTTTCATCGGAAGGTTGGCGAGCCAGCCGAGCGATCCGAGTCGTTCGACGAGGAAATGCGTGCGCCAGACGCCGACCAAGTACTGGGCTCGTCCCGCCTCGTCGACTGCGAAGGCCGCATCTGCTTCGGACGCCGTTATGCGCGTGATCAATTCGGTTACCGCGGTCGCGGTGAGGAATGGCATATCGGCAGCCAGAACTACGACGAACGGTGCCGTGACGTCAAGTGTGCGCAGGCCGGCACCGATGGCGGCCACAGGACCGGACCCGCCTGGATCCTCTTGTGTCTGTGCGATTTCCGGACCGAGGTCCGCGCGGTGTGGGCCGACCACAACGGTCCGTTGGCAGCCCACGACGGCACTGAGGGCGGCGTCGAGCATCGTCCGTCCACCGATCTGGATCGCGGGTTTGTCGATGCCGCCCATCCGGCTCGCTTTCCCGCCCGCCAGGATGATCGCATCGGCGCGCATGCCCCAATGCTGTCATATCGCTCTGCGGAGCGAGTGGACCCCTGTAACCGTTCACTACGGTGAGGGGACCACTCACTCCAATGGAAAGCGGGCCGACCGCAGGTCTACCCGACCGTCGCGGATGGGGACACCCTCGTCTGCCAGCCGTTGCAGCTGCCGTTGTGCGAGGTGCGCCGCCGGCCGTCCGCTCGCGCCGATCACGCGGTGCCACGGCAGGTCGGCTGAGTCGGTACGCATGATCCAGCCGACGGTACGCGGGCTGGAAAGCCCTGCGGCCGAGGCGATATCACCGTAGGTCGCGATGCGACCCGCGGGAATCGACGCGACCAGTTCACGGACGCGCTCGACCTCTGCTTCGGTGGTAGCCATCTACAGCAGGGCGCGAACCAGGGCGGCCGTCTCGGCAGGAAGTGCCAGCGGAACCATGTGTTCACAGTGGAATTCGTGCACTGTGAGGTTGTCGCCGAGGTGCGCGTTCAATGCCGTTCGGAACGCGGGTGTGACGTACGGCGGCTGCACGCGCATGGCCTGGACCAGCACGGTCCGTAGCTGCACGGGCGGCAGCACGAAATCCCGCGCCATTTCACCCCACGACGCGGTGACTGCCGGGATGCTCAATCGCCAGCCGACCCGACCGTTCGCCGTCGGCACCAGGTGTTCGGCAAGCTCGGAGTCCAGCAGGGTCTGCGGAACATCCGCCCACGCGCCGTGCACCTTCTCGGATCGTGCTTCCGCTGCGTCGGTGTAGTCCGGATGCTCGACAGTCGCGGCGGCCACGTCGAGTAGTTCTCGAGGATTGAGCGCGATCGCGGGATCCAGCAATACGAGTGCGCGGACGAGGTCGGGGTGGCGTTGCGCAAGGTGCAGTCCGATTGCGCCGCCGAATGAATGACCCACAACCACTACCGGTCCTGACGTTTCTGCTTTCAGCAGCGTCACCAGGCTGTCGATGTGTGCTTCGAAACTCCAGGGCGGTGTCCACGGTGATCTGCCATGGCCGATGAGGTCCGGGGCGAGGACGCGGGCCTGCACGAGATGTTCGTTGGCAAACGATTCCCAACGCTTGCCGTGCCCGGTGAGGCCGTGCAACGCGAGGACGACGGGGCCGTCGACTCGGCCATAGCGATAGACGTTCAGATCTGTCACACCGCTCAGTCTGCCTGCGGTCGCTGTATCCGTCTTGTCGGACCCCCGTGCTGCAATTTGCGACATGTCACGAGCAGTGCGGGTGAGTGCGGAGCAGGCGAACCGGGAGTCGGTGCGGCTGGTTCATCGCGGACCGGTCGCCGTTCCCCCGCGGCTGTGGGGGGCCGACGAACGGCGCCTGCTCGACGACCGAGGTGTCGATTTCGGCTGGAATCCCTGGCAGGTGCTCGGTGGTCCGGGATCGGGCAAGACGTCACTGCTCGTCGACCTTGCCGTCGACCGGATCGGCGCGGGCAGCGACCCGGAATCGGTTCTGGTCTTGACCCATTCACGTCGTGCCGCTGCCGAGATCAGGGATGCGGTAGCGGTTGGCCTGCTCGCGCGCACCGACGGTGTGGGGTCGAGCGCGACGCGTGAGCCCCTCGTACGCACGGTGCACTCCTACGCGTTTGCCGTCCTCCGATCGCAGGCGGCGGCGCACGGCAACGCTGCTCCTCGACTGCTCACCGGTGCCGAACAGGATGTCGTCCTGCGGGAGATGTTGCGCGGGGACCTCGAAGACGGTGCGCACACGTGGCCGGAACGGTTGCGACCCGCGTTGGCGATGGCCGGGTTCGCCGCAGACCTTCGCGACCTGATGCTTCGTGCGGCCGAGCGCGGTATCGCACCCGAGGATCTCGTTCGGCTGGGACGCAAGCACTCCCGCCCCGAGTGGGTGGCGGCCGGGAAGTTTGCGATCCGCTACGAGCAGGCGACGCTGCTGCGCTGGTCGGTCGGGATGGAGGCGCCCGAGGCGACGGCACCTGCGCTCGATGCTGCCGAACTCGTTGGCGCGGCGCTGAATGCCTTCGCGACGGATCCGGATCTGCTGGAAAGGGAACGTGGGCGGATCCGGTACCTGCTCGTCGACGACGCACAGCACCTCGATCCGCAGGCCGCCCAACTGGTGCGGCTGCTCGGAACCGGCACCCGCTGCACCGCGATCGCGGGCGATCCGGACCAAGCGGTGTACGCATTCCGCGGTGCGGACTCCGCATTCCTGAACGATCTCGCCGACGCGGGTTCGCCGCGTCGGATCGTGATCGGCACCAACCGCCGCTCAGCCGCCCGGGTTGCGGAGCTGACCGGACGGGTCGCCGGGCGGCTACCTGGCCTGCAGCCGCACCGCGGACAGGTCACCGATATCGACGCACCGGCCGGGTCGGCTGCGGTGCAAGTGTTGGGCACCGTGGCAAAAGAAGCGGCGCTCATCGCAGACACGCTTCGCCGCGCGCACTTGTCCGACGGTGTGCCGTGGTCGAACATGGCGGTGATCGTCAGGTCGGTGCCGTTGTCGGTCGCGCCGCTGCGTCGAGCCCTCGCCGGTGCCGGTGTGCCGATCACCACGGCGGCCTCCGAGTTGCCGCTCGCAAAGCAGCGTGGCGCCGCCTGGCTGCTGCTGGTACTCCGCGCCCTGACCGATCCGCAATTCAGTGGCGAGGATGCGCTTGCGTTGCTGTCCGGACCGGTCGGCGGTGCGGACCCAATCGCGTTACGCCGGCTCAGACGTGGACTGCGGCGTGCCGAGTTTGCTGCGGGCGGCGAGCGAGAATCCGCGGAGCTGCTCCGCGTACTCCTGGTGGAGAAAGCGGAATCGGCGGAGTCGGAGCGAATTATCAAGCAGCTCACCGATGTCGAGGCAGCATCGCTGCGACGAGTGCGCAAGGTCCTTACGCGTGCGCGGGCGGCGGCAGATCGTGTTCGAGGTGTCGAGGACGTGCTGTGGGCGGCATGGCAGGCGAGCGGACTCGAGCGCAAGTGGGCGTCGGCGTCGGCGCGTGGCGGGCCGGTGGGTGCGCAAGCCGACCGCGATCTCGACGCAGCGATTGCGCTGTTCGAGGCAGCGGCGAACTACGTCGATCGGCTACCGCGTGCCAACCTCGATGGATTTGTCGAATATGTTGTTCAGCAACAGATTCCGGTAGATTCGCGGCCGTTCTCGGTAGTGGCAGGTGAGGCAGTAACGATTCTCAGCGCGCACTCGGCCGCCGGACGCGAGTGGGATGTGGTCGCGGTCGCCGGTGTGCAGGAAGGGATTTGGCCGAGCTTGCGTGCGCGGGGGAGTTTGCTGGGCGTCGATGCTCTCATCGAATTGACTTCGGGTATCGGTGTCGAGGGCATCGGGGCAGCGGGCGACCGGCTATCGCGGACCGCGCCACTGCTCGCCGAAGAACGGCGGCTGTTTCTCGTCGCATGCAGCCGGGCCCGACGATCGTTGGTCGTGACCGCGGTCGACTCGGCCGCAGGCGATCGGGATCTGACGCCATCGCGCTTCATCGACGAGTTGGTCGGAGCCATCGAAGAGCCCGACATCGACAGCGGCGACGCGGCGCCCATCGAACCGCACCACGGTCGACTGCTCGCGCTGCCGGCATTGGTAGCCGAATTACGTAGTGTGGTCTGCGATCCGAACGTTGCCGCCCATGATCCGGCTCGGCACAAGCGCGCTGCCACTCAGCTCGCACGGCTCGCGCAGGCCGGCGTCAAGGGCGCGCATCCTGACCAGTGGTACGGGCTCGGCGGACCGAGCACGGAGCAATCACTGTGGGAACCGGAGAGCGGTGCGGTCGCACTGTCACCGTCGACCGTCGAACTGTTGCGGTCATGCCCGCTGCGGTGGGCCCTGGAACGGCACGGCGGGACCGACGGGGAAAATACGAGCGCGATCACGGGAACGCTGGTGCACACTCTCGTCCAGGCGCTCGCAGGCCGTGTGCCGGCTGACGAAGTTCATACCGCACTGGAAAAAGCCTGGGAGTCATTGGATCTCGGCTCGGATTGGTATTCTCGGCAGGAGCTGCGGCGAACTGCGGCGATGCTCGATAACTTCGCCGAATGGCTGAGCAATTCGCGAGTCGAGCTCACTCAGGCCGGTGTAGAGGTCACTGTCGATTGCCTGCTGCCGCCGTATCGGGAGGGCGATCCGGAGGTTCGTATCCGAGGTCGGATAGATCGGCTCGAGCACGATGGTGATGGCAGGCCGGTGATAGTCGACGTGAAGACCGGCCGTAATCCGGTGACCAAGCAGGATGCCCAGCAGCACGCTCAGCTCGCTACCTACCAGATCGCGGCGGCGGTCGGCGGCATCGACGGTGCGGAACCGACGGAACCCGGGGGCGGTCGCTTGGTGTACGTCGCGAAATCTCACAATAAGGATGGTGCCGCACAGCGAATGCAGTCAGCGCTCGATGAGGAAGGGATCAACCACTGGCGCGAGACGATCCACGACGCGGCGGCAGCGACGCGGGGCCCGCAGTTCCTGGCAGTGGTGAACGACGGCTGCCGGCACTGCCCAGTGTCGGGCAGCTGCCCGGCGAAGGACACCGGACGGCAGGTAACCGGAGGATGAGCACCATCGCTGCGACTCGAACTCCCGTAACCAAGAGCGACACCGGTTATGCCGTGAGCCCGGCCAGGATTGCCGATGCGCTGGGGCTTCCACGGCCGACCGATGAGCAGTCGGCTGTCATTGCTGCGCCCCCTGGTCCGACGTTGGTGATCGCGGGTGCCGGCGCAGGTAAGACCGAGACCATGGCTGCGCGCGTGGTCTGGATGGTTGCCAATCGTTTGGTCGAGCCGGATCAGGTGCTCGGATTGACGTTCACACGAAAGGCGGCCCAGCAGCTCACCAGCCGAATTCGAATGCGCCTGGCGCGTCTGGCGGGATCGCTATTACTGCGTGAGATCGATCCAACCGGCGGATTGCGCGCGAATATCGTCGGCGCGGATCCCACGGTCGGTACCTATCACTCCTACGCGGGGCGGCTACTGGCCGAACATGGACTGTTGCTGCCGATGGAACCCACCTCGATCTTGCTGACCGAAACTCAGTTGTGGCAACTCGCGCATCGCGTGGTGTCCTCCTGGGATGGTGAGCTCGACACCGAGCGCAGTCCCGCGGCATTGACGGAGGCTGTCCTCGCCCTGTCCGGCCAGCTTGCCGAGCATCTTGTCGAGCCCGCCGATCTGCGCGAGGCGCACACGGAGCTGGACAAACTCATCCACACGCTTCCCGGGGGCCCGCGGCAACGTGGCGGACCCACCAAGGAACTGCTCAACGTTCTCCAAACACAAACGGAGCGAATCGATCTGCTGCCGCTGGTGCAGCGGCTGTCCGAGGCTCTCGGTCGCCGAGGAGCGCTCGATTTCGGCAGCCAAATGTCGTTGGCCGCCCGCCTTGCAGCCGACCATCCCGAGGTCGGCACCGCGGAACGGCAACGTTTCCGCCTCGTCCTGCTCGACGAGTATCAAGACACCGGCCACGCACAACGGGTATTACTGTCGGCGCTTTTCGGTGGCGGCGGCGATCGTCGGCTCGCGGTGACTGCGGTCGGCGATCCGATGCAGTCGATCTACGGGTGGCGTGGCGCATCTGCTGCGAACCTGCCGCGGTTTGCGACCGACTTTCCGATTGCGCCCGGCAAGCCTGCACGGGTGCTGCCGCTGTCGACGAGTTGGCGCAATCCGCCCGAGGCGCTCGGGCTGGCCAACCTGGCGTCGGAGCCGCTGCGGGACAGAGGAGTACCCGTCGCCGAGCTGCTGCCGCGGCCGAACGCTAACCCTGGCGATGTGCGTTTGGCGCTGATCGAGGACATCGGTACCGAGCGGCATTGGATAGCCGAACAGATAGCGCGCGAATACCGGGGCGCACACGAACGTGGTGAGGCGCCGCCGACCGCCGCTGTGCTCGTCCGGCGCAATGCGGACTCGGCGCCCATCGCGGAGGCATTGCGGGAGAGGGGACTTCCGGTCGAGATCGTCGGCCTCGGTGGATTGCTGCACACTCCCGAGGTCGCTGACGTGGTCGCCATGCTCCGCCTGATCGCCGACCCCGCCGCAGGCAGTGCGGCCGTTCGGGTGTTGACAGGCGCGCGTTGGCAATTGGGCGTTGCCGACCTCCGAGCGCTGTACCGGCGCGGCAGCGAACTGTCGATTCGACGGACCGCGACCGGTTCCGAGCTCACCGATTCTTCGGCCCTGCGCGACGCGATCGACGATTCACTTCCCGGTGAGCAGTCCGAACAAGCGGGACTCGTCGATGCGATCGCCGATCCTGGTTCCGCGGAACGATATTCCGAACTGGGCTACGCGCGGATTAGTGTCCTGGCGAAGGAGTTGACCCTCCTGCGGGAACGGATCGGGCAGCCGCTCACCGAACTGGTCGCTGAGGTCGAGCGAACGATCGGCATCGGAGTCGAGACGCAAGCTCGCCGCACCGCCGACGGGTTCGGCGTCGGCCGCGAGCATCTGGACGCATTCGCCGACGTCGTATCGGGCTATGCCAACGATCCGTCGGCTTCCCTCGGTGGCTTGCTGTCGTTTCTCTCGGCCGCCGAAAGTGTCGAGAATGGTTTGGAGCCAGGAGAAGTCGAGGTTGCGCCCGATCGTGTGCAGGTCCTCACCGTGCACTCGGCGAAGGGACTCGAATGGGAAGTTGTCGCGGTTCCGCACGTCGTGCGCGGAGTCTTCCCTTCATCGACCGCGTCGGGAACGTGGCTCGGGTCGGTCGGCGAACTTCCGCCATCGCTCCGCGGTGACCGTGCACTCGAAGGAGAGGCAGCCGACGGCGTTCCTGTGCTGAAACTTGATTCGCTCAACGATCGGTCTGCACTCGATCAGGAACTCAAACGGCACAAGGCGGCCCTTGCCCGGCGCAAGTCCGACGAAGACCGTCGCCTGTTCTACGTTGCTCTGACGAGAACAGAACGGGCACTCTATGTTTCGGGCCACCATTGGGGCGAGACCGGCTCCGAGCCGAAGGGGCCGTCGGAGTTTCTCGAAGAACTGAAGCATGCGGCCGACGAGTCGTTGCACGGCGAGCCGGGAGCTGTCATCGACCGTTGGGACAGCGCACCTGAGCCTGGAACGGCGAACCCACTGACCGATAACCCGGTTTCGGCGCAGTGGCCGCAAGATCCACTTGCCAGCCGTCGCGTCGCAGTCGAGTTGGGGGAGCGGGCGGTTCGGGAGCTGCTCGACTCCGCCAGCGTCGACGCAGTTGACCCAGAATCCGACGACCCCGACAACTGGGCCGCCGACGTCGATGCATTGCTCACCGAGCGGGCGGCATTATCGGAGCGGAAATCGGAACTCGTTCTGCCCGGACAACTTTCCGTGAGTCAGCTCGTGGAATTGCGGGCTGATCCGGATCGCTTGGCGGCACGGCTGCGGCGGCCGCTGCCGTTTCCGCCCAACCCGCTTGCCCGTCGCGGCACCGCGTTTCACGCATGGGTGGAGCGGCGCTTCGGTACAACTCGATTGCTCGATCTCGACGAGCTGCCCGGTGCTGCCGATACCGGAGCGAAGTCCGACACTGAACTGTCGAGGTTGCAGGACGCGTTCCTCGAGTCCGCGTGGGCACAGCGAAGTCCTACCGAGGTCGAGGTTCCGTTCGAGACCTCGATCGCGGGCACCGTGATTCGGGGTCGCATCGATGCGATCTTCGAGGAGCCGGATGGTGGCTGGACCGTCGTGGACTGGAAGACGGGAGCCGAGCCGTCAGCAGCGGAGGAGCAGGCCGTCGCCGTCCAGCTCGGGGTGTATCGGCTTGCGTGGGCTCGCTTGGTTGCAGCTCGCCTAGGGGAGTCCGAAGATGTCGTGCTGACGAGGGTCCGGGCGGCTTTCCATTACGTGCGATCCGGGCGGACAGTGTCTCCGCCGGAGCTGCCGGACGCCGATGCTCTGAAACAATTGATCGAGAGTACCGGGCGTCCTTAGCGCACGGTGGCCGAACTCAATTCAGTTCTGCTGCTTGGAGAGTGGCCCGGTGAATCTTGCCGGTCGGTGTGCGAGGAAGTTCGTCGAGGAACACCACGTCCCGGGGGACCTTGAAGCGGGCGAGGTTCGCCTTGACATAGGCGCGGATGGCATCGGCGCCGATCGGCTCGCCCGCAGCAACGATGAAGGCGGCAAGGCGTTGGCCGAATTCGTCGTCGGGAACACCGATGACGGCTGCCTCGGCGATCTGTGGGTGTGCGTAGAGCAGGTCCTCGACTTCGCCTGGAAAAACGTTCTCGCCGCCGGAGACGATCATGTCGTCGTCGCGACCGTCGACGAACAGGTGGCCCGATTCGTCCCAGTGCCCGACGTCGCCGGTGCTGAGCAGACCGTCGACGCTCTTCTTGGTGCCGCCGCCGGAGTATCCGTCGAACGCGATCATGTTGCCGACGTAGATAGTTCCCTTGGCACCAGGCTCGTGTACCGCGCGGCCGTCCTCGTCGTATAGGCAGACGTGGACGCCGATGGGTGGCTTACCGACCGTCCCGGGAGCCGCCATCCAATCAGCCGGCGTTGCGATGGTTGCGGTGCCGACCTCGGTTGCGCCGTAGAAGTTGTAGATGACCGGCCCGAATGCATTGATCGCGCGGTTGCCGAGATCGGTGGGCAGCGCGGCTCCGGCAGTGAAGATGATGCGAACACTTGACGTGTCGAAGTGGGCGAGTACCTCCGGGTCGAGATCGAGAATGCGACGCAACATCGTTGGGACCAGCACCACGGCAGTGGCCTGATGTTCGGCGATGTGCGCCAACGCCTTGCGCGCATCGAACCGGCCGTGCAGGACCACGGTGCAGCCGAGATTCAGCGACAGGATGAACTGCGATAGGGCGGTGCCGTGGAACAGCGGTGCGCAGAGCAGCGTGACGCCGTCGCGGCGCAGCGGTACGCGATCGAGGAATTGCGCTGCGGCCAAAGGTGATTCCACCTTCCGCGGTGCACCCTTGGGAGTCCCCGTTGTGCCGCCGGTCAGCAGCACGAACCCGCCCTGGGTTCGTGGTGGGGAGAGCGGCTTTCGCGACAACGCCGCGCCGGCGATGACCGATTCCAGAGTTGCGTCACCATGCGCGGCAGGTTCTGTCGTGCAGATCGTGGTGATGCCCTGTGGAAGACCGCCGATGGTCTCCGCGAACTCGTCGTCGAAGACGAGCACCGACACCTGCTCGCGTTCGGCGACATCGTGGAGCTGGATCGCGCTGAAGCCGGTGTTCATGAGTACCAGCCGGGCGCCGATTTTCGCTGCGGCGACCATGGTTTCGACGAGGTACCGATGGTCGCGGCACATCGCGCCGATGGTCGAGCGCTCGTCGATGCCGCGGGCCAGCAGTCCGCGGGCGAGATCGTCGGTACGAGCATCCAACTCGGCGTAGCTGATTGCACCTGCGTCGTCGACGATCGCAATCCGGTCGGGCGTCCGCGCGGCGGCCGTGCTGACGCCGCCGGCCACTGGGCCGAGCGCTCGCATCGCTCGGGCCGTCGCGACGATCCGATCTGGCCGCCACAAGCTGATCAGGCCCGAGTTATGCAGGACGCCTACGCGTCGGAGATCGGTGACTGCGTTCGAGGCACTGGCGCGCAAGGTATTCACTGGTGTACTCCTGATTCGAACAGTTAACGTGCGCTCAGATATTGGGACAGAATTTCGGCCCGGGCGGCCCGCCACGAAGGAGCAGGCTGAGCCACGCCGTCGCGACAGGCCAGCCGGCTATGTCCGCGGTGATGTGCTCGCTGATCGGGATTGTGAAGAATCGAATGTCGACTCCGGCGTTGCAATAGGCGTGCAGCATCGGCGTTACTGCCTCGATCGGCAGCAACTGGTCGGTGGTCGAATGCCACATGAACACGGGCATGTCGGGTTCGTTTCCCGGACGTCCGAAGCTGATGTCGTTCAACAGCTTTGCGATCTTCGGGGACTGCAGTACGTTGGGGTCCTTCAGATACGACTTCACAGGTCGCCACGCACCTGATATCGCCTCCGTGTAGACGCAACGCTGGTCCATATCGCGAGCCATCGCGAGGCCTTCTGGCGTGGCCATCGCGTTGAGGTCGATGACGTCCGGGTACTCGCGTGACATGCCAACGATGGCTGGCCACATCGTCCACGTGCCCTGGCCTGCCTCCTTGGACGTTGCCCAATTGGCAAGGACGCTTTTGTCGCCCGGCACGCCACCTTGTGCGGAACCGACAATGCGCAATTCGGGTGCGTAGCTGTGGTGCTGCTCGGCGGCCGATGCGGTCGCGTTGCCGCCGCCGGAGTAGCCGTACAGCCCTACCGCTGAATCGGCAAGGCCCAGACTCGGTTCGCGCTGTGCGGCGCGAATGCCGTCGAGCACCATCCGCCCTTCGCCTGGGCTGATCCAGGTCATATTCTGGCCGTCGAAATCGGAGATAGCGACGGACATGCCCTGTTCGAGGAAATACTGCAGCAGCGTGATCTCCTTGAATGTCCCGGCCCGCAGCGTGTAAGACGGATTGCAAATACTCGCAGTGCTGTCGATCGCCTCTTGGTACGACACGAGCGGGCGTGGACTACCGATCCACGGAATGCCGGGCGTCAGGACTGTCGTTGCGGTGACAAGCGGTGAGCCGTGCGCGTTGGTGCTGCGATAGAGAATTTGTTTGGCCGCCACCGGAATGGGGATGCCGAGCACGAAGCTCTGGACCTCGCGTGTCCGCACGATGTCGCCGTTTCGCAGCGAATCGAGGTTCGCCGGTGTGCTGTACCAAGGATCTTGGGCGGGCGGAAGCACTGGAATGACGGCTTGATAGATCTGCGGTTCGCTTGGAACCGACGGAAGCTGGTTCTGGTCCGGCGGCATCGGAGGAAGTGGCGAGGCTGCAGATATTCCACCACCCGCCAACGCGCTGGCGACGAGCAGACAGGCTGTGAGAGCGGCCAACGATGTGGCGACCCCTCGTGTCGATTGCCGCCATATCGTTGCGCTTCGTGTCACGTCGTCGTCTTCCACTGATCTGCCGCGGATGCGACGACGATGCGTCGTCGCATATGGCGACCCGGGTGTGGGGTTCGCCTGTGAGACAGCACACACGATCAGGCTGGCCGGCGCCATCGGCATTTGCCAAGACTTTGAGATCCGGACTTATGCAACTTTCCAAAGTCCGTGTTCGGCGAGTGACGAACGCTAGAGCGCGAGCTGCCGCGCAATCAACGCGCTGGCAAGGACCCACGCCTGGCGGGCACGGAGCGGATCGTAGCCGGTGAGATCAGCGATGCGATTCAATCTGTAGGTCACGGTATTGCGGTGTACCTGAAGCTGTTTGGCGGTGGCCAACTGATTGAAGTCGTTGTTGACGTAGGTCTCCAGCGTCTCGATGAAGTACGGCTGGTCGAGTAGCGGGTCGATCAGCGACGCGAGCCGGTCTCGGGCCGGTCCGCTGGTGTCGACGGCGTATTCGAAGAGGACGTCGTCGAGTCGGCATACCCCTGCCGTGCGGCCGAGCCGACACGACAACGACGCCAATGTTCGCGCTCGTTCGTATGCAGCGGGAATCGCGTCTCGGTCGGCAGCCACTGCGACGCCGACCCACACCTTCGCCTCGGGTGCCGGGCCCCGAATGGCGGTGAGCTGACTCTCGAGCCGTTCGATCGCCCGATCCTCCTGTGGTGCTTCGTCGTCCATCGGCACCAGCAGAGTCCAGCCGTCATGGTCGGTGCGAAGGAATGCGTCGGGGATCGATTCGGCTTGCGTCCGGAGTCGAAGGAGCGCCGAGGCGCCGCGCCGATCACCCGCTACGTGAAACACCGCAACGAGATACGAATCGGCGAGGCGAGACACCAACTCGTTGCCCGCGGCGTCGACGCTGTCGCCCGCTAGTAGTGCCTCGGCGAGCGCTCGTCGCCGCTCGCGCTGCTCCCACAAGGGATTGGTCGCTTCGTCGGCGCAGGCCACAGCGATTCGAGCGGTCACGGTTGCGACGTACTGCATCACGATCGGCGCGGCGTCGGTTACCGCCTGGCGCTCCTCCGGGTCCACCCTGTTGAGCAGCTCGCGCCAGACGAGAGTCGCGCCGGTTCGATACTGGCCCAGCACTTCACCGAGCGGCACGCCGTCCCGTATGCGCGTCAAGGCCAGCGAAACAACTTCGGACAGAGCTTCATCCGTCGGCATCTCTCCGGTGTCGAGAGCGTCGAAGAACAGTTCGATGTTCGCCCGGACACCGCGGACGAAGTCGCGAACGACGAGCGATTCAGGAACCTGCTCGTAGGGCGGAAGGTCCGTTGAGAATCCAGTGATCAGCGAACGGGCGTATACGCGCAGACGGCCTATGGCGTCGCTGAGTTCTGTGCGCGGTTCTGGAGTGGATTGCATCGAACCTAGGGCGCATTCCGACGCGCCTTCAACCCGTGCGTCACGAGTGGAATCTGTAAGGGGAGTCGGAGTATGACGCCGATCTTCAATGGCAGCGGGATCTTCTCGTTACGCCACCAGTCGACCGCCATCTGGACATTCGCCGGAAACACCGCAATGAACAGCAGGGCCGCGAGTGTGCCGCCGATTCGGCGCGTCCGCGGTACCGCAAGCGCCGCACCGACCGCGAGCTCGGCTACGCCCGACACGTAGGTGTAGGTCCGAGCGTTACCCGGAAGCTGTGGCGGCACGATGGCGTCGAACAACTTGGGCGTGACGAAATGCATCGTCCCCGCGCCGAGCATGACGAAGACGAGTCGCTTTGCCGCGGTTTGGCTCTTGTGGTCGGACGCCGATGCGATCGTGTGCGGTTCTGCGGGTTCATTCCTGGTCAGCACTGACATGTGTACACAATGCACGGTTCGGGCGAGGTTGGCTACGCGACCCCGGCAAGGAGCGATTTGGTTCGAGTGCGCTGCTTCGGTCGCAAATGGAGGCTAGGCTCCCAGCCGATGTCTGTGATTGCGAGAAGTCCGAGCCGGCACCAGTGGGTGCCGAGGCGACAGGGGGTGAGCAGTGGCCGGTAAATTGCGCGCGCAGTTGTCCGTAGCTGAAGGGCTTACTGCCCGGCCCGATTTCGCGCTGGTCGGCATACTTCGGATCCCCGAGGGACAGACAAGTCCTTGGACTGCGATCAGCAGGCGCGTGCTTCTCGCGTTCTTCCTGCTCTTCCTCGCTGCGGGCATCGTCTACATCGACCGGGAAGGCTACCGGGACGCGCAGGACAACCCGCTGTCGTTCCTCGACGCGTTGTATTACGCGACGGTGTCCTTGTCCACGACGGGCTACGGCGACATCACACCCGTTGCGCCATCGGCCCGTCTGGTCAACATTCTCGTCATCACGCCGCTGCGGATCTTCTTCCTGATCTTGTTGGTCGGTACCACGCTCGCAGTATTGACCGAACGATCCCGCCAGGCATTCAAGATTCAGCGATGGAGGCGCAGCGTGCGCAATCACACCGTGGTTATCGGCTACGGAACCAAGGGACGCACAGCCGTCGACGCGATGCTCGGTGACGGAATTGCGCCGGCCGACATCGTCGTCGTCGACACGGACGCCACGATTCTCGAATCTGCAGCCAGCATCGGACTTGTGACGGTGCACGGTTCGGCGACGAAATCAGATGTTCTGCGACTCACCGGCGCACAACACGCGGCATCGATCATCGTCGCGACCAATCGTGACGACACCGCGGTGCTCGTCACCTTGACCGCCCGGGAACTCGCGCCTAAGGCAAAGATCGTTGTCGCCATTCGCGAAGCCGAAAATACGCATCTGCTGCGGCAATCAGGTGCCGATTCGGTTGTGGTGTCCTCCGAGACGGCGGGCAGGTTGCTCGGCATCGCCACGACAACCCCGAGCGTCGTGGAGATGATCGAGGATTTGCTCACGCCCGAGGCCGGTTTCGCGATCGCGGAGCGGGAGGTCGAACGCGAAGAGATCGGTGGCTCACCGAGGCATCTGCGCGACATCGTGCTCGGCGTCGTTCGCGGCGGCCGGCTTGTGCGGGTCGGCGAGCCCGAGGTCGATGCGGTCGAAGACGGCGACAAGCTGCTCTATATCCGTCGCGTCAACGCGTAGGACCGCACACTAGGCTTGGTCGAGTGGCTGACTTTGTGCTCACCGACATTCCGCGCCTTTCGAGGTCGACGCTCGATCGTGCCGAGGATTTGCGGGCCGATTCCGAGGCGTTGAAGGAAGGCTGGCCAACCGCGGCGTTGCTTCGCGTCACACGCGGTGGCCAGGTTCGGGTGTCCGGTGCCGAGCTGCTCCTGGATTCCGCGACCGACCACGCTCCCGAACCCACCGACGACGCCGTATTCCTCGGCGTCGACAACGGCCGTCATGTGTGGGCTGCCTTTACCAAGGAGCTCGATGGCGAGCTCGGCGATCTGCGGATGATCGGTGATCGCCTCGACGATACGAGTGCCGGCATGGTGGTTACCGCTGTGGCCCTACTCAATTGGCACAACAAGGCGAGATTCAGCTCGCACGACGGCAGTCCGACCAAGCCTGCGAATGCGGGGTGGTCGCGGATCAGCGAGTCCACCGGGCACGAGGAGTTTCCCCGAAGTGACCCTGCGGTCATCTGCCTCGTGCACGACGGCGCCGACCGCGTTCTGCTCGGGAGGCAAGCCATGTGGCCCGAGACGATGTTCTCGGTGCTGGCAGGTTTCGTCGAGGCAGGGGAGTCGCTCGAGGCGTGCGTGGCCCGTGAGATCGCCGAGGAGGTCGGCGTCAAGGTTCGCGACGTCCGCTACCTCGGCAGTCAGCCGTGGCCGTTTCCGCGATCGATCATGCTCGGCTTCGCCGCGATCGCGGATCCGGACGAACCGTTGAAGTTCCACGACGGCGAGATCGCCGAGGCGCACTGGTTTACCCGCGCAGAGGTCCGCGAAGCCCTGGCTCAGGGCGATTGGACCTCCGCGCCGGGCGCGAGGCTGAAGCTGCCCGGATCGATTTCGATCGCGCGCGGCATGGTGACCGCGTGGGCGGCTAGCGAGTAACGAGCGCTGCCAGGGTCTTCTTGACGGCCGCGAGGGACGGATTGGTAGCCGTGCTGCCGTCCGCGAATTTCACTGTCGGAACCACATGATTTCCGCCGTTGACGCTGCCGACGAACTCGGCCGATGCCGGGTCTGCCTCGATGTCGACCTCGACGTAACCGATGCCGGCTTCGTCCAGTTGGGTCTTCAGTCGTCGGCAATACCCACACCACACGGTGGAGTACATGGTCAGCGCAGGTTCGGTAACAGTCACGGCCGGTACAACACGCAGATTGGCAATCCAATTCCTGTTGCTCAAAAAAGCCTTGTCTCACCCGACTGCAATGATGGAGCCATGTCAGCCGACCCCGCCGCTCCGCGGCTCGAAGCATCGTTGGGGCTGGACCCGGAACAGGCTGCCGCTGTGACGGCTCCGCGCGGCCCGGTGTGCGTGCTCGCGGGCGCGGGAACAGGCAAGACGCGCACGATCACGCACCGAATCGGGCACCTCGTCGCCACCGGCCACGTGTCGGCCGGTCAGGTCCTCGCGGTTACCTTCACTGCCCGCGCGGCAGGTGAGATGCGTGGAAGGCTACGTGCTCTCGGTATCGGGGGAGATGCCGCTCAGGTACAGGCGCGCACGTTCCATGCCGCCGCTCTACGCCAGCTGCGGTACTTCTGGCCGCAGGTCATCGGCAATGTCGAGTGGCAATTGCTCGACCGGAAGTTCGCGATCGTCAGCCAGGCCGCGAACAGGGTGGGGCTGTCCACTTCGACGGACAGCATTCGGGACCTTGCGAGCGAGATCGAGTGGGCCAAGGCGTCGTTGATCGCCCCGGAGGACTACGCGGACGCCGTGCGCAAGGCGCAGCGCGAGATCCCTGCCGATGCCGTGAAAATTTCGAATGTGTATTCGGGGTACGAGTCTTTGAAGGTCGGCGGCGAGGTCATGCTGCTCGACTTCGACGACTTGTTGCTCCACACCGCGGCCGCGCTCGAGGACAATGCGGCAGTCGCCGACGAGTTCCGTGATCGATACCGTTGCTTCGTGGTCGACGAATACCAGGACGTCACGCCGCTGCAGCAGCGAGTCTTGGACGCCTGGCTCGGCGACCGAGACGACCTCACGGTGGTCGGTGACGCGAACCAGACCATTTACTCGTTCACGGGGGCGACACCGAAATTCTTGCTCGACTTCTCGCGGCGCTTCCAGGACGCGACTGTCGTTCGGCTCGAGCGCGACTACCGGTCGACGCCGGAAGTCGTCTCGCTGGCCAACCGGGTGATCGGTGCGGCTCGCGGTCGAATCGCCGGCACCCGGCTGCAATTGATCGGCCAACGACCGCCAGGCCCGGAACCGGTCTTCGTCGAGTACGACGACGAGCCTGCCGAAGCAGCGGGTGTCGCCCGTGTCATCAAGCGCCTCATCGCGAAAGGGCTGCCGCCGTCCGAGATTGCCGTGTTGTATCGCATCAACGCGCAATCGGAAGTCCACGAGCAGGCATTGACCCAACTCGACGTCCCCTATCAAGTTCGGGGCGGCGAGGGTTTCTTCACGAGGCAAGAAGTTCGGCAAGCAGTGCAGGCATTGCGGCAGGCCGGTGGGCGTGACGACCTACCCGAACAGTCGATGAGCGGCGCCGAATTGGTCACCCTCGTTCGCGCGGTGCTTGCGCCACTCGGCCTCACCGCGGCAGAGCCGTCGGGTGTCCAGGCGCGGGAACGCTGGGCGTCGCTCACCGCGCTGGTCCAGCTGACCGAGGAACTCATCGATCACGATCCGGAGCTCGACTTGGCTGGTTTGTTGCGTGAGTTGTCGGCGCGGGCCGAGGCGCGCCATCCTCCGGTGGTGCAGGGCGTGACGCTCGCGTCATTGCACGCGGCGAAGGGTCTGGAATGGACCGCGGTGTTCCTCGTCGGGCTCTGCGACGGCACTCTGCCTATCTCGCATGTTCTCGGCGACGGTGGCTCGGTGACCGACGAGGCCGCCGTCGAAGAGGAGCGACGGCTGCTCTACGTTGGCGTCACCCGAGCCAGGGAGCATCTCGAACTGTCGTGGGCGCTGTCGCGAAATGCGGGCGGACGCAGGACAAGGCGCAGGTCAAGGTTCTTGCTCGGCCTGGTGCCTGACGATTCACCGGCGTCGAAGATCGCCGCGCCGGTGCGCGAGAAGAAGCGCGCGCGGTGCCGCGTCTGTGGTAGGCCACTGATCGGTTCGACGCCGACGATGCTCGGTCGGTGCGACGCGTGCCCGTCGAATGTCGATGTCGAGTTGCTCGACGCCTTGAAGGCCTGGCGGTTGGTCAAGTCCCGCGAGCTGTCAGTGCCTGCCTTCGTCGTGTTCAGCGACAACACGCTCACAGCGATCGCGGAACAGCATCCGCAGGACAATCGCGGACTCGTCGCAATTCCGGGAATCGGCGCCAAGAAGCTGGAGCGATTCGGCGAGGATGTCCTTGCGGTTGTCCGCGGCGAACATCCCGTCGCGCCAACCGAATTGCCACAATGACGCCCGTGTCGTACGAGTAAGTCACAAAACTGCAGGT